>JBDRAP010000262.1:0-17308 GCA_043823615.1 bacterium | reverse complement strand
CCCCTGGCAACGGATCTAACATCTGTTTCATTGAATCTGATAGCCTTACCCCTCTTGGTTGCGAGGATAACATCATTATGCCCATCCGTAAGCTCCACCCGAATCAATTCATCCCCTTCATTCAGGTTAATGGCAATTATTCCGCCAGACCTTGGACGGCTGTATTCCATTAATGGGGTTTTCTTGATTATCCCCTTTTTCGTAGCCATCAGGAGATATGAATCAGGTGTAAATTCCCTGACCTGAACAGAGGCAGTAAATTTTTCACCTAGCTCTAATTGGAAAAGGTTTACCAATGCCTTGCCTTTGGCTATTCGTCCTGCTTCAGGGATTTCATGAACCTTCAGCCAATAAACCTTGCCCATGGTGGTAAAGAAGAGGATATATTCATGGGTAGATGCCACATAAACATGCTCAACAAAATCCTCTTCCCTGGTACTCATGCCGGTTACACCCTTGCCACCCCTATTTTGTGCCTGATACGCACTCAAGGGGATTCTCTTGATATACCTTGCATGAGAAATAGTAATAACCATCTCCTCCTCAGCAATCAGGTCTTCTTTATTAATCTCCTGAGGCATCTCTGAGATTATTTGTGTTCTTCGGCCATTATTATATTCCTTTTTTACCTCTAACAGATCCTTTTTAATTATTTCATCCACCTTTTTCTCTGAGTCAAGGATTGACTTGAGATTTTCTATGATTCTGATAAGATTAAGGTATTCTTCCTCTATCTTGGTTCTTTCTAAGGCAGTCAACCTCTGAAGCTGCATCTCTAATATTGCTTGAGACTGTAATTCAGACAAGCCAAAATTAGCGATTAATGCCCTTCTTGCCTCAGCCGGGCTTTTTGATGCCCGAATAGTAGCAATAATTGCATCAAGATTATCAAGAGCAATCTTAAAACCCTCTAAGATGTGTGCCCTTTCCTCTGCCTTTTTAAGCTCATATTTGGTGCGTCTGACAATAATGATACGGCGATGATTAATATAGTACTGAATCATCTGTTTAATATTTAATATCTGGGGCTGATTATCCACCAGAGCAAGCATTATTACCCCAAAAGAGGTTTGAAGTCTGGTATGCTTATAAAGTTGATTCAGGACAACCCTTGCATCACCATCCCTTTTTATCTCTATTACTATCCTTAACCCCTCACGGTCGGATTCGTCCCGTACCTCTGAGATGTCCTCCAGTTTCTTTAGCTTTACCAATTCTGCAATCTTCTTGATCATTTCAGCCTTATTTACCTGATAGGGTATCTCTGTAACAATAATACTTTCCCTGCCTGACTTTGCTGTTTCAATGGTTGTTCTTGCCCGGGTCAGGATTTGCCCCCTGACTTTAAGATACACCTGTTTGAGGTTTTCCTTGCCAAATATAATCCCTCCGGTTGGGAAATCAGGTCCTGGGATTTTTTCTATAAGCTCTTCTATGGTTATCTGCGGGTTATCAATGAGTTCAATGGTGGCATCAACTATCTCTCCAAGGTTATGCGGGGGTATATTAGTAGTCATTCCCACAGCAATCCCTGTGGAGCCATTAAGCAAAAGGTTGGGGCACCCTTGCTGGAAGGACTGATGGTTCCTCAAGGCTTTCATCAAAGTTTGAAACAAAATTAACGGTTTGGGCATCAATATCCTTTAACATTTCTGCTGATATTTTAGTCAATCGAGCCTCTGTGTACCGCATAGCAGCCGCATTATCACCATCAATAGAGCCAAAGTTACCCTGACCGTCTACCAATGGGTATCGATAAGAAAAGTCCTGAGCCATTCTAACCATGGTCTCATAAACAGCTGAATCCCCATGGGGATGGTATTTACCAAGCACCTCTCCAACAACCCTTGCTGATTTTTTGTATGGCTTATCATGGGTAAGGCTAAGCTCGTTCATGGCATACAGAATACGGCGGTGGACAGGCTTCAGCCCATCCCTGACATCTGGCAGGGCACGACCAACAATGACGCTCATCGCATAATCAATGTATGATTCCTTCATCTCATCTTCGATATATTTGGGTATTATCTTCTGTTTAGATTGGTCATATACGGTGGACATCTCTTTCCCCTTCCCTTAGTCTTGAATTTTACATTAATATAGCATATAAATGATAAAAAGTCAAGACATTTATAAAGCGAGGGGTAATGGGTCAGGCATTGGGGGGAAATTGTTGAGCAGAAGGTATTTTTCTGTTTTAGCGGAGGATGTTACACACCCCTAACCCCTCTTGTTAGAGGGGAATGCAGCAAATCCCCTCTTGAGAGGGGTGGCTGCGAAGCAGACGGTGTGTGTAATCTCTTGAGAGGGGTGGCTGCGAAGCAGACGGGGTGTGTAATCCTCTTGAGAGGGGGTAGGGGGTGTGTCTAATGTCCCCCATTTCACTGACCCATTACAGCAAGGGAGATGTTGATTGCAGGTTGCAGGGACAGGGTTTACCTTGTCACTATTTGAAACTGTTTAAGGCAGGCAGCAGGGTTTCCTTGCCAATGTATTACAGTTAACTTTTTTTTATTTGACTTTTCGATTCAATTCTGGTAAAATACAGAAACTGTATCAATCCTCAAGTATTAGTTGACCACAAACAGAACAACTGCAAGGGGTTGCTCTTGTAAGGTAAAAAAATGGATGTAATCGTTACTCATACCAATGCTGATTTTGATGCGTTAGCCAGTTTGGTTGCAGCATCACTCCTGTATCCTGATGCCTCTATGGTTATGCCTGGTTCGCATGAGAATATTGTAGATGAATTTTTAAGTACCTATCAACACCAGATTACTTTTGTCAATATCAATAAAATACCAATCGAACAGGTTACAAGGCTTATCATTGTTGATACCAGACAATCGAGCCGTATAGGCAAGTTTAAGGATCTGATACAAGGGGTCTCATCTGGCGAAGGAAGCTATTTTGTCAGCAAAGGAATCCCTATTCATATCTTTGACCATCATCCACCTCAACCCGGTGATATTACAGGAGAATTGATGATGGTTCAGGAGACAGGGGCAACAACAACTATTTTATTAGAGGAGATTATTAAAAAAAGGCTGCCTATCTCACCGATTCATGCCACTATCTTTGCCCTTGGTATCTATGAAGATACCGGCTCACTTACTTTTTCTACCACCACACCTGCTGATATTAACATTGTATCTACTCTTGTTTCATGTCAGGCTGATCTGCGAATTGTATCTGACCTCCTGAATAAAGAACCAACCCCAAAACAGGTGATAGTCATATCTGATCTGCTGAAATCTCAAAAAACATATCTAATCCATGGCAGACTTATACTTGTGGTTAAGACTGTTCTCAATGAATATATTGGAGATTTATCCATACTTGCTCACAAAATAATGGATATGGAAAAACCTGCAGCACTTTTTTGCCTCTTTGAGATGGAGCAAAGGGTATGGCTGATTGCCCGAAGCAGGGATAAAATGATTAATATCGCCGAAATTCTCCATGGAATTGGTGGGGGAGGGCATATATATGCTGGTTCTGGTGTGATGAAAGACAAATCCATTCTTGAGGCAGAAGAGATTCTTTTAAGAGAAATAGAGAAGATACTTGAGGTTACATTAAAGGAATTTTATGAGAGAGACTTTCTGCCCTGTCAGAGACTGCCTCAGACACATTCTATCAAGCTGCTAATAAAAAGACTTCCCTCTGCCATCCAAAACCTCCTTCAGGAAATAGGTAAAATTGGAGATGCCTTGAGCTGTCCAGTATTTGTGGTCGGCGGATTTGTCCGTGATCTGTTATTGAGAAAGGACAACTTTGACATTGATATTGTTGTTGAAGGGGACGGTATTTGTTTTGCCAAGGAGTTTATCCGTAAGATAGAAGGGCGATGCACAATCCATCAGCGGTTCAAGACGGCTGTTATCATCCTTAATGATGGGTTCAAGATCGATATTGCCACTGCCCGTCGAGAACACTATGAGCATCCGGCTGCCTTGCCAAGGGTAGAGGACTCTCCTATTATGGAGGATTTGTTTCGTAGGGATTTCACTATTAATGCCATGGCTGTTCAGCTAAATGAGCATAATTATGGCAGCCTGATTGATTTCTTTGGTGGAGAAAAGGATATAAAAAACAGGATTATTCGTGTCCTTCATACCAAGAGCTTTATCGACGACCCAACTCGAATATTTAGGGCAATAAGGTTTGAGACAAGGCTAAACTTTCATCTGGAGCCCTTGACCACGGATTTGATATTGGATGCAACCACTAATGAACCACTCTTTAATCGATTGGCAAATCAAAGGGTAAGGGATGAGCTTATCCTGATCCTCAATGATGAGAAGCCTCAAGTTGCCATCCGTAGATTGGAAGAGCTTGAGGTATTAAAGTATATTCACCCATCTATAGCTATCACTGCCAGAGGGGCTTCCTCCGCCAGAGGTGCTACCTCCGCCAGAGGGGTTCCCTCCAAAAGGCTGCATAATCTTTTTGAAAAGGTTATGGAAAGTCTTTTCTACTTTGAGCTTATCATTAATAAACAAGAGGTGTTGCCTGTCAAAGGTGTTGCTTTGCCGACAAAGGTGGAACACTGGTTGATCTATTTTCTTGCCCTGACAGATAATCTGAAGCTAAGCCAGTTAGAAGAGGTTACGCATCATCTTAAATTTACCAGTGCCCAGCGGAAAAAGATTATAATTGGTAAGCAAGAGTCTGCCAGAATAATTAATTGTCTGCGATTAAAGAAAAATCTGAGTCCAAGTGATGTCTACAGGTTATTAAGCAAGATGTCATTAGAGGCGATTATCTTTGTGGTGGCTAAGGCTGAAGCACTATTTCAACAAGGGTTTTCCTGCAAGATAAAAAAGGCTGTGGCAGATTATCTTTCTTTTATGAAGGATGAGACAATATTTATGACTGGCGATAAACTTAAACAAATGGGTATCCCACCAGGTCCACTTTATAAGAAAATCCTTCAGGATCTTTTATATGCCAGATTGGATAAACGAGTCCAAACCTTGGAGGATGAGGTGAAATGGGTAAAGGAAAAATGGGGTGGGTAACTCAGGTGTAGGGGCAATCCCCCCGTGGTTGCCCTCTGCGTAAGGAGTCAGGAGACAGTAATCTGTCCCTAAATGTAAGTAATCGGAGTGATTAGCATGGAAGCCTGTTGTCTGCCCCAAACAATTTCGACCTGTGCAAACGAAAATTCACCACTCGTTTACAGATGAAAGAACCACGTAATGAGTGTAAATCCTAAGGATACAATTCTTGTCAACGGCTCTTCTTATTTGCGATTACTCCTGTTTTGTTGCAATTATTTTCCCTATAGATTACACCCTTTGTGATTCTTTCCCTTTTCGTTGCAATTATCTTTAATATATCGTACCGGCTGCATAATCTGTGGATATATCCCATGTTTCCGTTTGCACAGGTCGAATAATTTCGGACAGGGACAAGGAGGTAACACCCCTGGCATGGGAGTTCCTGCAATTGTTATCGGATTGCAGATACTCCTGATGGGGCATAATAAATGCTTTTGCGCCCAAAATATACACCAAGCACCATCAGGTCATTGCCATCTATCTGGCTATCCTTCTCAAAGTTAACAACATTATTCCAGCAGGGGTTAGCAGGATTAGAGCCAAATGCACGACCCAGTATCATCAAATCATTGCCGTCAACCCGACCACTTGAGTCGGCATCACCCGGCAATGTGGTGGTAAACTGCCATGTATAGGTTGCAGACAGCCTGTTGTTATCAATGGATGATACCCCATCAGTAATAGTCACTGTGTAGGTTGCATCCCCATCTAACCTTTGATCCGCAATAAATGTTACCCTTCGATTATCCATACTAAAGGTATAAGTGCCCGAAATAGATGTTGTCCCCTTACAGATGAACATTGTACCGGAAGTCACAGTCGTCGTTTTTATGCTCGTTGAAAAGGTAGCCATGATAGCCGTGCAAACATTTACCAGTCTTTCATTGTTTTCAGGGTAGATGGCAGTAATTGTAAGAGGTGATTCAGGGGGAGTCTCGATATTGATGAAGAACCTGCACATGGCACTGCTTATGCCGCCGGCAGTGATGGTTGTTGTGCCTTGCACTTGAGTATCAACGGTAAATGCAGCAGTGAATGAGCCGTATGTGCTTGCCGTTGCCTGCTGAATGTTGTTGTTCGTGCCAAACGCTATGATTATCACATCATTTGCTGCGTAGCTAGTACCAGCCACAATTATCACTGTCCCAACCGTACCGGAGATCGGCGTAATATTGATCTGTGCTGATAGCAGTATTCCCTGATACTCATATGCTCCCATATCTACGATGCCGTTGACTATTCGAGGGTTACCGTCTTTGTCGGATAGAGAGATGGCGGGGGCGGTGTTGGTGCCTTTGTTTATGCAGGGGGAGGAGGAGCCGAGGTGGAAGTCGCTATCTCCTGCGATGAATTGGGGGTTGGCGGAGATGTCGTTGGGGCCGGCAGAGCAGTCGGAGTAATTTGGTCCATCAGGTGCACTATTATTCCAGAAATTATTATAATCAATAACTGGGGAGGAAGAATAGCCGGGCCAATTCCAACAGCAGATTCCGCCACCATAAGTGGCTGTATTCCCTGAAATTATGCAGTTGGTGATAATGGGAGAGGAAGAATGCTCGCAGAGGATTCCGCCACCAAAATTACCTGCTATATTTCCTGAAATTACACAGTTGGTGATAATGGGAGAGGAATACTCGCAGGAGATTCCGCCACCATTCCCAGCTGTATTTCCTGTTATTATACAGTTTGTGATAACATGGAAGGAAGTTTTATAACAGTAGATTCCGCCACCATCAGCAACAGTTTGATTGTTAGTTATTACGCAGTTGGTGATAGTGGTGGAGGAATTACTCTTCGTGCAACAGATTCCGCCACCGCCATAATTGGATATATTTCCCGAAATTACACAGTTGGTGATAGTGAGGGAGGAGGAATTATTCCAGCAGTAGATTCCGCCACCCCAACTACTTGCTGTATTTCCTGAAATTATGCAGTTGGTGATAGTGGGGGAGGCAGACCAGCCGCACCAGATTCCACCACCACAATCATTTGCTGTATTCCCTGTAATTACGCAGTTGGTGATGGTGGGGGAGGAAGAATGGCAACAGATTCCGCCACCATTCCAAGCTGTATTCCCTGTAATTACGCAGTTGGTGATAGTGGGAGAGGAAGAATTCTGGCAGTAGATTCCGCTATCATTACTATTCCTTATCGTAAACCCATCTATAACATCACTGCTGTTCTGGCCTGTGCTATTAAAACAAAACCCCCTTCCTGAATTCTCGCAGTCAATAATACAGTTTGCCACTCCGTTCACAGACCGAACCGTAATATGCTTCCCACTCCACGATAGATTCTTATTCAGCGACCCATTATAAGTTCCATCTGCCACAGTCACCGTCCCTTCATTAGGACAGGCATTTATCCCTTCCTGAATGGTAGTATATGTCCCCACAAACCCTCCAGAGGCATCATAAACTGTAACCGAGCCAATTACAGGTGGTGGTGAAGCTATGTAAATACTTAATTCTCTTGATGTACTGCTTCCTACCGAATCAGTAACCTGTGCAGTAAATGTAAAGCTACCTGATTGTGTTGGTGTGCCTAAGATTAAACCTGTATTTGACGCAAGGGCTAATCCTGAAGGTAGATTCCCTGAATAAGACCAGCTGTAAAGTAGAACGCCACCTGTGGCAGTCAAGGTAACTTGGTAATAGGTATTTACTGTACCGGAAGGCAGGGAAGCAGAGGTAATTTCAAGTGGCAGGGGTAAGGATGTTAGGGTAGCAGAGATATAAGTTACTGAACCTGAGCCTATTATAAATAGGGTGGTGTAGGGGTAATAATCGGTCTTTGTTAGTGTCAAGGTGTAACTACCTACCTGCAGCGGTAATTCTACCGGTGTAATTCTCCCTGTATCTGTGCCATTGATGAGTATATTTGCACCAGTTGGTGAGGAGGTTACACTGAGTGTGCCATAAGATGGTAGATATTGCCACGGCCAAGGCTGTGTAGCATAGGGTTTATAAATTACCCTGCCTTTACCAGAGTCATCATACCAATCATATATCTTATTTTGAATCTCTACCTCTGAAGTTGTTCCCCACCAGTTATATTTAGCATCTACATTAGGGGAGGTTTCAGAATTATTATTATATAACTCATAAACAGCACTATTATTATGTATATTATTATAATTCAAAGTAGAATTTCCATTGATAAAAATCGTTGTACCTTGAGCATCATTTGCTTCGTTGCTCGTAACAGTACTTGATGCAATATTATTATTACCACCAGTTGAGTAAAAAGCAACACCTGTCTTAGCTGTATTACTACTAATCACACTCTTTGTTATGTTGATTGAGCTACCCAAAACTCCACCACCACCACCTGAAGCAGTATTGTTACTAATAGTGCTGTCTGTTATGTTGATTCTACATACACCATAATTATTAAAACCATAAACTCCACCACCACCGGAGGCGACATTGTTGCTAACAGTACTATCTATTATATTAATTGTGGTTCCATTATCATTATTATTAACACTACCACCACAAACTCCACCACCACTACCGGAGGTGATATTGTTGCTAATAGTGCTGTTTGTTATGTTAATTGTGCTGTTATAATGATAAGCATAATTATAAACTCCACCACCACTACCGGAGGCGGTATTGTTGTCAATAATGCTGTTTGTTATGTTAATGGTGTATCCATAACCATAAAAAGCATAATTATAAACTCCACCACCATCACCAGAGGTAGTATTGTTACTAATAGTGCTGTTTATTATGTTAATAACACTAGTATTACCATAAACTCCTGAGACGGTATTGCTCCCAATAGTGCTGTTTGTTATGTAAATTGAGCCACCAGAACTATTAACCCCAGAGCCAGTGTTACCTTTTATTATACTGTTATTAATCCTAAGAGCCCCTGAAAGTCCCCATGCACAAATACCAGAGGCTTTATTATCCTTAATAGTACAGTAATTAATGTATGGAGAAGCGATATTTATCCGTACTGCACCGTTATTGCTAACAGATGAACTACCTGCATATTCTATACTGCAATGCTCAAGGATACTACCACTTATATAATTATTATTAACATCAAATACTGCATCAGTGCTTGTATCACTAAAAAGAATATAGCCCCAATTATCAGAGGCATATTTTGAAAAGGTAATAGGTTGTTCTGCCGTGCCTTGTGCAGTTAAGGTTCCTTCAACCCGTATCGCTTTTTCAGAATAAGATTTTACTACCACACCGGGTAATATCCTCAAAGTAGCATCTTGCTCAATAATAATTGAGTTTTGAATTATATATGGACTCCCATCAATTGTCCAAGTGCCACATATATTGTCGCTGACATAAGTATCGGCATAAGCTGTTTTACCAGCCACACCCACACAAACCAAAACCCCTAAAACTCCAACAAACCCTAAAAACCTTTTCATTTTCCTACCTCCCCTTCTTATCATTTAAAAAATTTAATCAAAGATAACTCTTTTTACTCTACTGTCGTGTCAACCTTAATTTGACGCATAACCATTTGTAGGGACATCCCCTTGTGGGTGTCCGATTTTGTGATTGTATGTATGCAATTGTGCATTTACACGGACAGGGACAAGCCCTGTCCGTGAAGGCAACGAAACAACGGACACCCACAAGGGGATGTCCCTACGAGGCATGTCAACTTAATTAATGGATTGCATATATTAAACTATCCGACAATTGAGGGTTGACGCGACACTATTGGTTTATGACATTTTCTCCCCTGAATTTGTGGGTGAGACAGATGGCAGGCACATGGGCCTGCCCCTACGGCATTGGATTCAAATGTCTTAGAACCATTACAGCCTGCTTGCTATAGTGCCTTTCAGATTTTTTTCTGATAATCTGTGAAATCTGCGTAATCTGTGGATTAATCTTAATTGCACAGGTCGCAATAATTCAGGATAGATCTCTCCTTTTGGTCGAGATGACAGAAGATGTCATTTCAACCAAAGGGAGATACTGTGGCACTTTGCTTGCTCACTATCATTTTGACCACATTCGCTTCGCTCAGGGTAAACTCAGGGAGAAATCTCAAACGCTTGATTGAGAAGACAATGGTGCAATAATAGTGATAAAAAGTGTAACTATTCAGATGTGGAATAAAGGAGAAAAGGGGGGGAAGGGAAATGGAGAAGATTAATACTCGATGTTCAAGTTTTTTAACCTGTGCAGAAAACGGACACTCCTAAAGGGGATGTCCCTACAATTTCTGGTAATGTTCTGTTTGTAGGGGCAGGCCCCCGTGCCTGCCCTGATATGGGGCAATCACGGTTATTAGGTAGAGACACTTACACAGAGGGCAACCACGGGGGGTTTGCCCCTACAGGAATCGATAAGGTGATTTTTTAACTGCACAGGTTGTTAAAATCGCTTGTGTTAAGAAAAAACTTGAACATCGAGTAATAGGAGTCAAACTTCAAACAGTCAGGAGTCAGAATATTCTTAATTCTGTCCTTCTGTATTCTCCCCTGTTCTCCCTTTTCTCCATCTCTCCTTATCTTACACACAAGAGCACAGAATTTCTTCTATTCCAACGCCTTGTTTTTTCACTTAATTCTAAATCCATTTCCAATTTCTCATTTCCCATTTTACCACTTTCCCCTTTTCCCTTACTTACACTCTGTTCCCCTTTTCCCTTTCGTTTACCCTTTATTTCAACACCACCATCTTCCCTGTACAGATTTCATCCCCTGCATGTAATTGATAGAAATACACACCGCTTGCCACCTCTTCGCCATCGGTATTCTTCCCATCCCAATAAGCGGCACGCTCGCGTGAGATATATCCTCCGGCATCCCTTGTCCCTATATCCAATGTCCGAATCAATTGCCCGCTGAGGTTGTAGATCTTGATTGCCACATAACACTGCCTGTTTAAGGAGTATGGTATCCATGTCTCTGGATTAAATGGATTTGGATAATTCTGGAGCAGGGTATTTTTTTCCGGCAACTGCTGACAAACACCCTTATTGATAAAGGCAGACAGGGCATTCCTGATAGAAGTATTTGTCTCATTTTCCGGGTTTTCTATGCTTATCTTCAATAAATTATACATTGCCCGATATGCCTCTACATACTTCGAGTGATCACTATCCATAATATCCTGACTTGACGGGGCAGATAACTTGCCTGCAACCTGATGTGTTTTGCCCCAATTCTTTCCAAGAACCAATATCTCTCTGGCATCTACTATTCCATCACCATTAGTATCTGCATATATAACCTCTCCTGATGAAGCATCTACACTTGTCCCTTCCCATGCTGATGTAATATCCCGTGATAGCACGGTCATTCCCCAGTATCTGGCTATGGGCAGGATGTCAAACTCATTCACCATGCCATCATTATTTGTATCCCCGGGCCAGACAGCCATACCCCCAATGTCAAACGAAACCGGTGAGGCTGTCAGTTTAATCACCTGATTATCATGGGTATATGTCTCAAATTGGTTGATAATTAATTGAACCCTTGTCCCAACTACGGCTGTATCGGCTATTTTAAGTTTTATCATGGCTATCACACCAGAGACTTGAGTAGCTATTGTCCCGATTCGGGCGATATGGAGATTAATCCTGTCCTTGCCTGCCTGTTGAATACACAAGGCATCCCTACCCCAGAACTCTCCGGGCTTAGCATTGTCATCAGTAGCTATGGAGATTACATCCGGATTATTCCACACAAGCTCACAGGATAACCCGTAAATATTGCCTGCCGGATTATCCCTATCCCCTGCCTCTATCTTAACCCAAAAACTTGTACCCGGAGCACAGGATAGAGCCAGTTGTATCTTTAACGGTATTGTTGCAGCAATAACATTCGCAGGTAATGCTGTAAGCTGAATAGCCCTGCCCTGAGAATCATTGGCATAAATATTACTTAAGGTGATTGTTTGTTGAGTACTGTCTAACAATCTGAGCCTTACCCTGACTACAACACCATATCCATTTGCCCCGCTCTGTCCTGCCTTTCTGGTAATGGCTATCCCTGCACTGCTTGTACCTGCATTACTTGTGCAGATAACATCCTTACCCATGAACTCACCCGGCAGCACAAAGGAAGAAGATGTTGAGGTAGCTATTCCTATCCCATTACCATAATTCAGCTTAAACGAGATACCAAACAAATCATTCACCCTCTGCCCTTCATCACCCACCTGTATATCCACCCAAAACTCTGAGCCTTGAGGCAGGGGTGAGGGAAGATTTATCCTGACCAGCGGGATTTTTTCGTCCACTTCTCCTGGTGGCAGGATTGTAAATAGTTCTGTCGCTGTACCGGCAGAATTTAGCCCTGTGGCTGTGATGGTTACAGTGGTAGTGGCTGCAACCTGGGTTTGCAGAGCGAATATAGCCGTAAACTTACCCTGAACATCTGTTGTAATCACAGCCGCTGAGAGAAGTGTGCCAAAATCCACCCTAACTGCCTCACTTGTACTGAATCCCTCGCCATTTATGCTGATTGTGCCAACAGCATACCCTTCTTTAGGCGAGGCACAAACCCTTGGACTATGTATGGTTATTTCCTCTTCTAATGGGATGTACCCGGGTTTTGTCATGGTAACAGACAAGGTGCCAGGACAGGTGATATTAACTCTCAGTGAAGCTGTGCCGGATATACCAATCGTAGTTACCAGATGGACATCGTCTTTCTTAAACAGGCATACAGTTGTCTCTGGCATCACTTTTATCTCAATCGTAGAGTTGCCCATAGGTAATTTCCCTATGGTAGTAATCGGGCATTGACCAAATGATCGTGGATTATCACTCCAGATACTCATCTCCGGATCACCAAGCAGATTAAACTCTTCAAACCCTGCCTGTGTATATTGACCTTCGCCTTGCATCTTATACATGTTTAATTTACCATAGGTTAAGACTGGACCAAGCCTGAGAAGTGGTTTGGATGCATGAGTACTTGAACCAAACCCCGGCCACATAGCCTCATAAAACCCTAAGCACATATTGTCATTATACCCTGTCCATGAGATGCGTGTTGAGCCAATAAAGGCAATGGCACTTGATTGTTTTAATAATGCTTCTCCAAGGCAATCAACCCTTCCGTCAAACCAACCAGTCCTACAATTCATGGAAAAGAATACAGGAGAGCCTGTAACGCATGATACATCATCCACGGTAAACCTTGGTGTCTCCCAACCATCAATCTTGCCGATAAGTACATCTCCCATAGCATTGGTTGAATCACCATGATCACGGTGGTTGGCAATAAGACAGCCATCGCGGAGTGCACCCTTAACATCAAGGTTACCGTAAATCTTGCTAACAGTATATTGCTTTGTTCCAAAGAAATCTGCTATCTTGTCTGATGTTTCTATCCATTTACTTCTTTCCCTGCTTGCTGCAACAACCATGCGTTTTAGCCAGTCACCAGCTATTGGTGACCTTTCATAGCTAATAATCTTATCCACCATCTGTCCTGTCTCATCAGGTGATGATATTGGAAGCCGTCCAATAAAGATATCCGGAAAATAGTCATCACCATCCAGCAGGGCATAGGGCAGGTCAGTACCAATCAAGGCATTACCCTCATATATGGAGGGATGTGGTGTCTGATAACACGCAGGTATAAGATTGGTATCACCAACCAATAATAGATATTTCGGAACAGGTGACCATGTATTATATGCTTTCTGTATCTCGTTTTTGATATCTGCTGCTCCAACCCCATCAGGAAACCCCATCACCCTTACCCTTAATCCCTTTCTTTGCTTCCATTCTACCAGAGGCTTAATCGCCTCACAGAGGCTATTGCTTGTGATGATCAAATAATCTGCACCATCAATCACCCCCGGCTTATCATCTACCACTGTCGGCGGGACATAGTTTATCATCAGGTTTCCGACTATGGTTTCAAACTCCTCAGAGCATAGCCGTTGTTCAATGGTTGCAATCGTACCGGCATCGTGCTTTACAGTTACACTAAGCCCTGTATTTACCTTGACCTGACCGGTTGAGGGATTGTACTGGAGCGGGAATGTCTTGAGCAGGAGTACCCGATGACCCCTCAGCATCATGGGAACAACAGTGATGCTGGCCGGCTCTGTGGGGTACCAGTTAGTCTGTTGGTATGTCGCCTCATCCAGATTAAACTTATTCGGCTTACCTGTAACCTCTGGAACTTGTGCCGGGTAAATAGTGTATGTCGCCTCAATAATACGACTATTCTCTACAGTTATCCCGGCAATACTTACCCCTTTTGCATCAGGCGGCAGCTCTATATACATTGTAACTACCGGTAACGCCGGCTTTCCAATCTCAGTGGTCTGCTCAACCCCGGGCAAGGTAAGCTGCTGGTACCTGTTCTTTTCCACCTCCACCTCTTTCAGCCTTACCGCCGGCACGGTCTCAACACTGGTCTTGATGGTAGTGGTTGTTGTGGCTGCAAGGACTACGGAAGGTGTTTGGGGTGGCTGTATTGGTACCTCAACCGGCTTTCGCCACTCATCCTCTTTTCTGCCAACAAGCTTGAAGACAGCCGTATCCTGTCGCCTGGAGTTTAATCCTGTAGCCATGATGGTTACTGTGCCTGCTGAAAGCTCTGGCACGGGAAATACAGCACTAAACATTGTAAATTCATTGACCTGTGTGCTGACGATGTTAGTCATATCCCCAAAATCAATCCTCACCGTTTCCCCTTTCTCAAACCCGGCACCCTCTATTATGATCAATTCCCCGGGAAGCCCGGATGCTGGGTCTAATCTATTAATCCTTGCCTGAGTTGAGCCGGCAAGAATAGCTACAAGGGAGGAAATGGTATTTATTTGAGCCGTTAATGTGTTTTGGTTGTAATTTATAGTGGCATTAAGTGCTACGGCTGTGCTTGTTCCGCAAGAGTATATTTGCAGGGCTGTTTCGCTTACACTACCATTTATAACAATGCTGTCTTTGTCTGTATATGAAAATGTAAGCGTTGCTGGTATATTGAATTGTAACCCTGAGGGGTAAATCTGATATGCCAGACCAATATCATATCCATGAACAAAGCATGGTACAGATACCTTGCGTAATTCTATATCCACATCTATCGGGAGAGCCTGTCCCGGTATCTCCAGCCTGAATCCCGGATTGCTCCCACCACTATCTATTACCCCACCAATTTCTGACACTATCTGAAACCTCTTGATCACCTCTATGGCAGCATATCCAACAACATCACCAGAGCTAACCCGTATAGTACCTGTGCCTACTATATCGCCGGCTACAAATGTAATTGCTGTTCCTGATACATCTGAGTCACACATATCATCTCCATAGTTATCCTCTTCTGATATAGCAGCTATCCGTCCCATCCCGTCAGTAATCATCCAATCATACTTTGGGCTGACCGGATTACCATATGTATCATACCCTGTAGCTGTAAGCATCCATTTCTGTCCTGGCAGGGTAGTTATCGTATCTGGGGTAACCGTGATACGAGATAGTGCCCCTGTGGGTATTGCGAACGACTCTACAGACTTACTGCCCTCGTTGCCTATCTTATCATAAGCAGAGACAGCCACATAGTAAGGGATTCCATTGGTCAGTCCACTTAGCGTACAAATAGAAGCAGAGTCAGCCGTCTGTGACCATGGGTAACTTCCGGATACCGTGCCATAGTATATGCGATATGTAATATCAGGCTCATGATTAGTCTCCCAACTGACCTGAATCATTCCATCCTGCATCTTGTTTATTACTGTTACGCCGAATGGGGTAGGTGGGGGAGTGATTACTACATCTCCATGGGTTATAACAATATCTATCTTTTCAAGATCAGATGCCTTTAAGGAGACATTCTCAAGCCTGAGCATGGTTTGCCCGGGTATCTTAGCCCTGAAGGTAAGAGAGCATAATGTGCCTGTTCCTGTTACTCCTGCAACCTGACCAAGCCGCGATATGCCAATGATAACCCGCCCCTGCCGGTTATCTGTATGCATAAATGATGTTCCTGTGCCGTCACTATTCAGAAAAGAGCCTTCAGTAGCACCAATTATCTGGATTATGGCTGGATCAAATGTCAGATCAATATTAGCACCATAGAGATCAACTACCCTTCCAACACATAGGCTAACGGAAAACTCTTTACCCGAAGCAGTGGTAGAGCCGGCAGGGGTTATATAGAGATATGCAGGAATAGAAGAAATGTTCACCTCAGTTGAGCAGCCTGAAGAATCTACTTCTAACCTTGTCAGATTAGGGTCCCTCAGGGATATATTCTGGAAGGTTAAGCTACAGGTTCCTGTTGCCTTAGCCTTAAAGCTAAGAGAGCATAATGTGCCTGATCCTGTTATCCCTGCAACCTGACCAAGTCGTGATATGCCGATGATAACCCGCCCCTGCTGGTTATCCATATACATAAATGATGTTCCTGTGCCGTCACTATTCAGGAAAGAGCCTTCAGTAGCACCAATTACACGGATCATGGCTGGATCAAATGCCAGCTCAATATTAGCCCCATAAAGGTTAATAATATCATCTACGGTTACATCTATAGAGAAGGTTCTTTCAGATGTACCCGATGCAACCATTCTTAATGCAGCCGGGTAAGAAAGGGCTGGCAATATTAGCAGACTTAAAACTACGGCAATTATTATTCGTTGTAATTTATTCATGGTATATTTTTCCTTTTCAGAGTGTAACAAAGGAGAAAAGGGGAAGATGGGGAAGTGTAGAAGGTTAATAGGAGTCAGAATATTCTTAATTCTGTATTCTGTATTCTCCCCTGTTCTCCCATTTCCCCATTTCCCCTTATCTTACACATTTAGATAACTGAATAGTTACTTTCTGGATATATATCCACAAAAAAGCCAGTAGAGCCAGTGTTTTTAGGAAGGGACTTCTTTGTCTTGATTCTATGATTTTTACTGACGGCTGTTAGCTAACGGTTGAATACTTATCAATTCCCTTGCTGCTGTTATCACATCATCTGAGGTTATCCCTTTCATGCAATCAAAGCTCTTTATGGGACACCTTTGTCCACCATGTTTACCACATGGACGACAACTCAGACCTGCTTTTTCTACTACCCGAAATGATTCGCCATATGGACCAAATCCAAGGTTAATCGTAGTTGGACCAAATATGGCTACGGTTGGAGTTTTCATTGCCATAGCTATATGAAGCGGACCAGAATCGTTTGTGATAAATAATTGACACCGTTCCATTACCCCTGCCAACTGCTTTAAGGTAAGCCTGCCTGCAGCAAGAATAGGTCGGGTCTTCATGGGCAAGGCAATCTTTTCTAC
>JBDRAP010000261.1:0-9391 GCA_043823615.1 bacterium | reverse complement strand
GTAGGGGCAGGCCCCCGTGCCTGCCCTGATACGGGACAACCACAGGAGTTATTGGGTAGAGATACATAGGTCTGCACCTACCACAAAGGGCAACCACAGGGGGTTTGCCCCTACGACAGATCAGAATGCAGGAGTCAGAATTCAGAATCCAGCAGTAGAGACGGCGACTGCAAGTTTTCAACGAGTTGTAACTTGCGACCCTTGTGTCAGCAGGGACAAGCCCTGCAGCTACATTATGATTGCCTGTTGCGTATTGGAGCTTGCTACAATAATGTCACCCTTTCAGGGTTATGCTTGCTTATTCTATTTGTTTGCTACAATAATATCACCCCTTCGGGGTTAAGATTGCCTGTTTTTTAGCTTCTTTCATCCCCTGCATAATCCTAAAAGGGACTGACATTATTATAGCAATTAATAAACAACTACAATTAAACCCCGAAGGGGTGGCATTATTGCAGCAATTCTCGGTGAACAATTGTCTGAATAATGACATTACATTTTGTGCAATATTATCCATGCTGTTTTGAAAATATCCCAAATAATATGGCAAATGCCAACTGGCGTGCAAGAATATCTTGCGGTGGATGGCGTAGGGGCGAACGGCCGTTCGCCCCTACCACAGATGTTCTCACTGATAGAAGCAATGAATGAAAAAACATCAGTTCTGCGTTGTTCACCGAGAATTGCTAACTCCAGAATGACACTTTCATTCATTCCGTAACAGCCTGCCAAGCATTATCCATCTTTCATTGACCACTCATACTTTTTTCGATCTTTTTTACTTTGTTATAGATTAGGATTACAAAGACTAATGTGGCTATAGGCATAGCCAAACCTATAATCATCATTAATCCGCCTGCAGCATACTCCATCTTTTCTACCTCCTTTTTATCTAAACATTACCTCTTCTTTATCTATAAAAATCTTACATACCGAGGCATCTCCTTGCTTATCAATAGATAATTCTACACTCACCATTTTTTCGAATATCTTCTTCTCTATATATTTCCCCTCTCCTTCCGGAACAAAGTAACTTTCTATTCCATAAACCACATTTATAGAATCTGTTGAGGGATACTGCTCAATAGACCCCTTGATCAGCACTTCATTTGGACATATATTCTTAATAGGATTAAGGCTTACCTGAACTGCCTGCCAATCCTCACCTGTCTTTGAAAGTCTAACAAAGACCTTTTGTCCTTTATGAAAATTAGCCTTATCATGTTCTATCTTATTCAAATCTATTCGTGAAAATTCATAATTTAGATTTATATAATCTCCCCTAAAAAGATCTCTGGGGTCTACTGCAACCGTTCTTACAATTATTTTTACGCCTTGACGAATACTCATCTCCTTCTTGATTATCATAGACAACAAGAGTAGTATCTGAAGTGAAATCACTACAAAGATTAGAATTTTTTGTTTATTATTCAATGATAGCCACCTTATCCTTATTCTTTTCAAACAGAATTCCTACGACTAATATAATGACTCCAGCAAGAATAAATAAAATCGATTTATAGAATAGACTCCACTCTACTTCAAGATACAAGTTGCCCATTAATATCATCAAAAATATAAAAGAAAGTAGTTTTAGATGTAATTCACAGCGTCGGTATCCTGCTGTTAAACAGGTTATGAGCAAAGATACATAAAGGAGATTTATAAAAAAGGTATACCAAAGACCTATGAGCTTACTTGAGAAGATTAAAAATAAGATAATCGGTATAATAAATAAAATAGATGCAATGACTCTTTCTTCAGGAAGCATTCCCTTGCTTTGAAGTGGATACTTAAATCCTGCTATATATTTGCAGAGAAATAGTCCTGCAGCATAAAAGAAGGAAACCATCAGCCAGAAATCATAGGAGGTGGGAAACTTATACTCATCAGCGAAGCCCTTACTCATGTAATTAGAGCTAAATATGTGCAGAGAAATAAATGTGATCAATAATCCAAAAAACTTAAACGAATCCCCTGAGATTTTATCCTGAAATTTTGAGATATAAGTCCATCCTAAGACAAAGCATACAGCCCCATATATTAGCAAGAGCAAGAAAAGCATCAACGGCTGTTCCCATTCAATTAGACAAAATGGAAGCCAGAGGACAAAATAGACAAGCGAAAGATTGAGAAGTATCCTGGATTTACTAAAATACCAATGAGCAAGAGCAGTCAGAATAATGGGAAGCAAAGTCGGTATTAAGAAAGGTTTTGCCTTGGGCATTATAAAGATACATAGAGCTGCTGCTAAAAGATAGGGCAAGATTTTGTCTATTATTTTACCTGTCCTATCCAGATATTCTTTATTGACGAATACCTTAACAAGAAGGCTGCTCATTAAAAGCAGACCACTGCATATCCAGAAAGATAGTGATAGTTTCTCCAAAGTTACTGTCTGAGGACTCAGTTTAATCATGCCAAAAAAAGGCATGAGGAAGATAGCAATCAAAAACATACTGGTTCCAATATAAAGATAGATTCGGCGATATTCCTTAAGGGTGTCTTTGAATAGATGAAGATTTGATACAGATAAAAGAACTATCCCGTAGAGGGTGAGGGGGAGGAATAGATAAATCGAGGTGCTTTTTTCAAACCAAAATATATTATTAATTAAAAGCCAGACCCCGCCAATTATGATGCAGGTACTCAAACCAATCCTGGATTTTAGATAATACGATAGCGGTCCAAGAAGGCCAAGCAGAATGAAAAGAAAGGCAAGATGTGGTCTCTGAAACCCAATAGATTCTCCTAATGTCCATAGAATAAACAACGCAACTGCAAAAAAATAATTAAGTCTTGACTTCATCACATATGCAAAGGGAAGAATGCCAATTGCCCACAAGAATACGCCGGTGGGAAAATCGTGGTGGATATGATAGATTTGAGCAATCAGCCAGATCCCAGCACCATACAATATGTTTCCCAGAAGAATAAAGCTGAGTCCAGCCTTTTGAAATTTCGGTTGGCGTGATAATATAAAAAACCCGGTAAGATGAGCTAAAACAATCATGGCAATAACGAGAGTCAATTTTATAAGATTCGGCATCTTAGGCCAATTAAAGGCTATAAGAAAAATTACGCCGATACCAATAAGAATGGCTCCAATCGTCTCTAAAATTGTTATCAGATTTATAGCCGGCTTTTCTTTAGAAAGACAGGCAGCCTCTTCTTCTGGCCAGACATATAGATTTTTAATACTATCCTCTTGTCCTTGTTCTAAAATATTCCTATTAGACCAAATCTCCAATTGTTTCTTAAACCAATTTGCTATAAACGGCGATAACATCATCTTTTGTTCAGAAACTTTGTTTTCCATTCAATCCTCTTGACAGGCTTCTTAAATCTCTCAAAATTTCATAATGCGTAAATAACGCAACCTAAAAGATTGCGACCTGTGCAATTAGAAACAGAGAATATATCCGCAGATTTCGCAGATTATCGCAGATTAAAAGAAATTGCAAACAAATTCAACAACTAATGCGAGACAAAGGGCAGGCACGGGGGCCTGCCTCTACTGACTACAATGCCTTTTCAGATTTTTCTTTCCCATTTTTCTAATAATCTGTGAAATCTGCGTAATTTGCGTAATCTGCACGAAATAATCTTAATTGCACAGCTCGAAAGATTACGACCTGTGCAATTAGAATTTACATCACAACAATATTAATCACGGCTACAATAATGCCACCCCTTCGGGGTTATTTTCACTATTAAAGCCTGAAGGGGTGGCATTATTGTAGCAGGTGGCATTATTGTAGAAGGTGACATTATTCATTATGGCAAATAAAAACAATTCACGCCTTTGTGGTTATTTCTAATTGCACAGGTTGAAAAATTGCGGCTACCTAAATATGCAGATAAGGGCAAACAGCCGTTCGCCCCCTACCTTGGTCTCCATATATATATCATGAAATTAGTATTTTGTCAAGAGGTTTTTATTCGGGATGGTTAGGGCAATGATCCTATTATAGCACCCATGTCACTCTGTAGCTGCGACCTGTCAGAGGTGATACCACCTTGTGTTGTGATCGCCATCTTCATCATGGATTCTGACTACTTGAACAATTCTCACTGCCCAACCCATTACCTCTTTCTCTTTATTTCTCCGCCAGAATCCCCTGATGATGGGCAAACATGTATTTAATCAATGGGATATTCCCCTGTTCAACAAACCCATGTCTTTTCATGATCCCATCCATCTCTTCGTTTGGTGCAAAGTATGGCAGGTTTTCAAGCCCCCATTTATAATGTTGTGCATGATTAGTCTGCTGAAGCTGTTTTTTAAGGAATGGCATAAAACTGCTCAATATGTCACCAATTGGCAGGTCAAGATCAGGCCACCATGGAACATCAACAAACGGCTTTTCAATGATTCGTAATCCTTGAGCCTTCAAATGCCTTTCAATCAAGCCAACATTCATTAAATGAATATTCCCATGATTCCATGCCTCTCCTGTAATTCTGTGCAGCAAATAATGTATCCAAAACCCATAGTTTATCCTGTTTGAGACAAACACAAGGACATATTTCTTTGAGGCATGAATCATTTCATTCAGTGTCGACTTATAGTCCGTCATATGTGGCAAGCAAGCAAAATTCCATACAAGATCAAACCCTGCTTTCTGAACAGTCAGGTGATTATCCGGGTTACAGATAAAAGTTGATTGCTCAAGACATCCCTCCTTCTCCCAAACCAATTTAGCCAACTCAATTGCCCCATGGTCAGGAAGCATGGTGGTTGTTTTTACACCATTCTTGCCAAGCACAAGACTATTTATGCCTGAAATCCCCTTCATACCATCAAACGGCCCCTCCAAAACACTATGAATACCAAGCGTTTTTGTCAGGTTGCTGAGATAATTATTCAACGATAACCGTTCATAGGTTGTTCCAAGACCCACATCATGCTTTGTTACTTCCATTGTATTGTCCCCCTTAAGCTTTGTATATATATGCAATCTGAGCAGGAGACTCCTGCATTCGAAGGAGTGACATTTGTGGGACAGGAGTGACATTTGGTGGTAACGCGTAGTAAAAGCTGCCATTCCTGCATACAACTGTCATTCTTCTGCATAACAGTTATTTACCTACAGAACTGTCATTCCTGCGAATGCAGGAATCTCCTCATTTATCCATATTCTGACTCCTGAATTTTGTATTCTTCTCCGTGCCTCTGCGTCTCTGTGGTAAATTTTTCATTCCCATATCATCATTGTCTTAGCAATAGCAATCCGCAGCCTATTAAAATCATCTGGCTTCAAGTGAGAACAGGTTATTTTGCCTGGGTCATCTGCATCCTTGGAGGATATTTCTCCCTTTAATTGCATTCTCTTCAACACTACACGATTAACCCTATCCCTGCTCCAGCCCTCTTTTGCAGCTAAGAGAGCCATGTATTCAATATCCTGAACCGCTCGTCGTTCTATCTTAAGCCGTAGCCCTGCCACTGGTCCGGAAAGTCCTGGATAAATAATAGCCAGATATTCACCCTTATACCAGCAATTCGGACGGCAAAAACTTGTGTAATAAGGCAATGCTCCATCTGCACCCAACAGGTATATCTGATAATAAAGACCCATAAGGCTGCTACTCGACTCCTCTATCTGTGGTCCACCCCCATAAAACCAGTATTTTTGTCCAAGTTTTTTCGTCCTCTCCATGCAAAGATGGTTTTTGGTAAAAAATGCGCTGGAGGCATCCTCAAGGCTTGCCAATCCATCAAGCATCTCCCTTTGATACTGTGGTCTTGAGATGTCCACCCGAAAATCAAATTCAGCATCCCCTTGATTTGTCTTCACCCATTTGTATCTCTCAATGTTATTCACAGGCGAGACACCCAGAGGGCAACCACAGGGGGTTGCCCCTACTTCTTTGTGTCTCTGTGCCTCTGTGTTTTCTCTCTCTTGCCGACTGTCTCTTTGCCTCTCTTGCTCTATCTTCACTCCCTCCCAAAATAGCTTGCCAAAGAATGCCAGAGCAAGGAAATCATCCCTATGAGCAGGCTCATCAAGAAGCCACCATGAAGTACCTTTTCCATTTTCTTTGGCATAATATTTATTATTCAAATAAAACTGAAACCGTGTCCTATCCCATCCCCTTTCCCGAAAGTGCATAGCATATTCTGAAGCCATGTCTATAAACAATTCTTTATAATCCTTAGAAAATGCCTTCTCAATAGCTGGAGCACGCCCAGCATGTTCATGAACACAGGCAGGATATGCCTTCTCCTGAATCTTTACACGATAGCCATCATCCATCCTGCCAGGCCAATTCTCATTGAATGGAAGATAAAAATGGGTAACCGGCGTGCCTGTCCCGGGTCCATAATACCCATAATCTTCTGTAAAGGCAGAGCCATCAAGGTATAAGCCAAATCTTTCATCCCAATCTGTCCAGTCAATATCAATTGGTGGCTGGAAGTTGTCAGCAATTATTCTCTTCCCTGCTTTCTGACTTCTGTCTCCTGTCTCTTGTCTGCTTCCCACCTTTCCTATCAAAGGTACATAGTCTGGTGAGCAAATTTCCCCTTTCTGTCCATATGGCAAGACATTCAGAGTGCTTCGATGCTTATGTGCCAATTGATGATAACTAAGCTCAATTTTTTTATACTTCTGACTCTTCCTCTCTATCCCCATACCCTTGTGAATGCCGCCATAAGCGTTGAGTTCATTGACAAAACTTGGCATATCTGGCAGACAAAAGTCCCAAACCGTAAGGTTTATACCAATTTTAACAGGTTTTTTAATCTCATCACTAACAACATACAATACCCCTTCATATACCCCACCCGGTGTTTCTTTTGGAATGTAAATATCAACCCAGACAGCCTGATTTTTTTGATTTGGTATCTTATTATTAGCATCAGGGATATTGAATTTACCATTTAAGGGGACACAAGCATCAGGATAATAGACCCCTTTTCCCCCTTTCCATGAAGGTGAGTGTTCAGCTCCAGGTACATACCAGAGTTTGAAAAGCTCAATATTTTTCTCAGCCTTGATGATACCCCCATTTCCTATAAGGCTGTCTGCCTGCACAACTACATTATTAAGCGTTTTTTCTTCAGCCTGAATAATGAGCTGAAAGGCTACTGTCTCATTCCTTGCCCCATGCAGGGTAACTAACTTTTGAGCAGCATCCCAGATAAAATTACCCTTTTTGGCAGTATCCACAGGTGGCATGGTATAATCATCATTCTCAAGGGTATTGCCGGTGACAGGGTTTACCTTTTCCAGATCACTCATAGCCCAGATAGATGCTGCCCCATTGCCAAAGATAGGGACAAACGGTACACTTTCAGGTTGAGAGAACTCAAGCTCCAGAAGCTCCATCTTTGGCTCACACTCAGGCAAAACAATGTCTGCATAGGCAATCGCTGAGGTATTACCAACCCTATCATAAGCCTGTACCGCAAAATAATATTTCTGTCCAAATGTCAAGTCATCAATAATCAATTCAATATCTTTCTTGCCCGGATCTGGCTGACGAGGTATTTTCCATCGCTCAACAGGACAAGCTGAATCCCAAACAATTGGAATCGAGCTGTAACGAACATGATAGCCAAATGCCTTTCCATTCATTCCATGATCACCTGTTGGCTTCCATGTTAATTTTATTTTTCCATCCTCTGTGCTTGCTGTTAATTCTGATACAGGAGACAAGGGCATAGCATCCATCTTCTTTGCCTTAACCGCAAGAAAGGGTGGGAACATACTTTCTCTTGAATGAACAGATTTCTCTACAGCTATTTGCCCCTTTTCATCGGTAATGGCAAGACCGTATTGATCTCCAATGATTAAGGCATGAACAATGTCCGAAGGAATATCAATAGCATACCAGCCATTGATAAGTCTTGGTTGAGCATAAGCAAAAAGGCTGTTACCCTGTCCAAAGGTAACATCCGTAAGATCACTCCCTGGATATGACCATGGGGTCTTTTTATAAGCAGCATATTTGAAACAGCTTGCCCTATGCTTGATCATTTTTTCCTCTTGGGAAAAGGACGGGATGAATGGAACTGCTTTCATGGCATAATGTTTTCCATTTCCCTCAACCCAATCAGAGGCAATGGTTGAAATCCCTATCATTAACAAATTATTCTTCTTTTTATGAAGATACAGGGTTGCCTGTTCAACAATCATACCCTTAAGCATGGATGTATCAAATTTCAAGACAGTCGTATCCTCAATACCCTTAAGCCTTAAGGATGTTCTCGCCCCAAGGTTCTCCTCCTGTTCTGTATTATGGGCACAGATATAATTATCAGCAATAACCGGGCACCTGATGCCAGAAACATTGGGATTGGAACAACCTATGGTTAGACAAGTAATAAAAAGTAAGATTATTTTCACTTATTTTTCCTTAAAATGTAACAGTATGTCGGATAGTCGGATGCCGCCCTTGTGGCTGCCTGCCTCTTGCATACCTAATAGTCAGATAGTCAGGACTACAATAGTATACCCTATAAAAACTACTCAAGTCAAGCAAAAAAAATGGTAACTATTCAGGCATGCAGAATTCAGGAGTCAGAATCCAGAATCCAGAATGGAGATGGCGACCACAAGTTTCCCACGAATAGCTGTAGCTGCAGGTTCTTTTATTCTGACTAATGTAGGGGCAACCCCCCGTGGTTGCCCTCTGTGTAGGTACAGACCTATGTGTTTCTACCCAATAATCTTCCGTGATTATCCCATATCAGGGCAGGCACAGGGGCCTGCCCCTACAACAGAAACAAACATTCTGACTCCTGAATTCTGTAGTCCTGAATAGTTACACAATATGTTGAGAATTCTTCTCGTAATTCTCCCCCTTCTCCCTTTCTCCCTTTCTCCCTTTCTCCCTTTCTCCCTTTCTCCTTACACATCTTCCCTACTGATAACTAACCCATTACCGTTTGTGAATAAATGAGTTGACATTTGCCTTATTTTTGGGTATAATTGATAACAGTTCAGTTACTAAGGTGCATTTATAATCATATGCCTTTGAGCTTTTCTTTACATTGTACCTAAGCTGTTACAATAATCTTAAGGAGGTATCAACTACTATGAAAAATATGAGAAATCAATGGTGTCAATTCTTTTTCCTACTGATTCTATGCGCCGCAACATCCATATCTGAGGCACAAAATCCTAAGGAGGTAGCACCTCTGTCACCAGAGGCAACGATTATCCCTGTGGGAAGGGTAGCTGCTACATGGAAAGGGGTAATGTCTATTCCAGTATGGGCAGAAACAGATGTTTCCTTTGCAGGAACCACACCTGTTGTCCTCCCGGAAAATGTTAAGTCATTCAAGCTTAAGATAGATTGGCAGGGCAATAATAAGACACGGCTGGATGAGGAATCATCTGTGATTATGAAGGTAGAGGCTGAGGACATCCCTTATTCTAAT
>JBDRAP010000260.1:0-2032 GCA_043823615.1 bacterium | reverse complement strand
CGCAGACGTAGGTCCCGTCTCCGGGACGGCTCTCTAAGATGCCGACGATCTGGAGGGCGCTGATGGCCTCGCGCAGGGAAGGGCGGCTGATGACCATCTGCTCAGGATAGGGGATATGCTTGATATGTACCGGGAGTTATTAACCAATACATTAGAGGTATACCTCTCCGGAACATCTACGAAACTGAATGCCATAATAAAGGTGTTGACAATTATTGCAACATTCATGATGCCATTAACCTTAATCACGAGTTATTATGGGATGAATATTCCTATGCCAGAGTTTGCAGCAGGATCGCATGGGCTATTCATTGTCTGGACATTGATGATTGGAGTAACTGTGGGGCTGTTTGTGTTCTTTAAGCATAAAAAATGGATGTGAGTAGAGACACAAAATTTTGAGCTGTGTAATTAGAAACAAGAAATAATCCGCAGATTACACAGATTTCACAGATTAAGGAGTATCAATGGAGATAAATAAAAGAGATTCTATTGCATAATTCAAAACAAGGCTTCTTCTAAACTTTGTAACAGAAAGATAGAATATAAGCGATTTGTTCTTTAATCTGTGAAATCTGTGTAATCTGCGGATAAATCTTAATTGTAGCTGTCAAAATAATTGGGGGAAAATATGCCATTATACCAGGCAAATGCTATGGTACTGCGCAGTTGGGCTTTGGGTGAAAACGACAGGATTATCTCTCTTTATACCATGGAATTTGGAAAAATAAGGGGGGTAGTCAAGGGTGTTCGAAGGATAAGCACCAGATTTGGTTCAAGTACCCTGCCTTTTACCTGTATCAAGGTTATGTTTTATGGAAACGAGAGGAATGAGCTGAAAACAATCTCACAAACCGAGATTGTAAAATCGTTTCAAGGGATACGGGATAGTCTGGAAGGAATATTATATGGCTCTGTTCTCTTAGAGTTGACAGAACACCTGATAAATGGCACGCATCAGGATGAAAGGATATTCAGGCTTATCCTAAAATACTTAACTTGGCTTGAACACGAAACAAAAGGGATTATTCTTTATTCCTTTTGCTTTAAGCTGCTCTGTATGCTTGGATTCAGACCATCATTGTCAAATTGTGTGGTTTGTCATCAAGTGTCTCCTGTGATTGGCAATAAGATATGGTTTAGCCGTGAAGATGGTGGGATAATATGTCCTGCATGTTTGAAAGAAAGACAGGGAGCAATATCCGTACCATACGAAGTGATTGAATTAACAAAAAGATTAATCTCTGAAAGGGTAGAAGGATTGCAGGAATATCCTGTTTCAGCTCAATTAATAGAGGAGATGAAGAGCTTTACGCTTTATTTCCTTAGTCAGTATCTGGCATCCCCCATAAAATCGATTGGGTTTATTGAGGAATTGCTGAAGGATGATAACCAACCAACAGAGCAGGCAGGCAGGATGACTGTTATTGCAGCATAGCTACACCATCAAATATCTTAAGATAGGAAAAGAGCAGATAAAATGAAAATTATAAATGAACAAATCAAGCTCAAAGAATTAAGAGAAATGGCTGCTAATGGTTTTGGTAATCTTGTTAAGGCTGTTGTTGATATTGAAAATGAGATTATGGTAATTGATGCTGAACTTCATTCTGATGAAGAGGCTTTGCTTCTGGAGAATGGATCAAAGCAGAAAAATCTCTGGGGTATCAATTTATATACAGAACTTGTGGAAGAGGATTTTATTGAATTTGACTCAATGATCAATCTCAGACCTTCTCAGGGTAATCGCAGCAGAGGGATAGATGATCCCCAAATTAGACAAGCAATAAGGCTTATAGTTGATAAATTGGTGGGAAAATGAGTTACCAACATAAAGATCTGGCAAATGGCAAATGGTTTGAACTTTCATTTCCATGTCAGATGGCTAATATTGGAAGTGAGGTCAATCGGACTATTAATTGGAAAAACAAAAATAATCCTGAATATAGCAGGCAGGCTTTTGATCGTGCTATGGAGCTGCTCCATCTAACCATTTCTGATCAAAAAAATAAAAAACGGCTCAGGGAATTAA
>JBDRAP010000259.1:0-2639 GCA_043823615.1 bacterium | reverse complement strand
ATCGGTTTGAAATTATACAGTTCCTACGGAACTGATTGATTTGTTTATAATTGTTCTACCGATATTATGTTCCTAACGGAACAATTGTCGGTGTTTTATAAGCTTGATGTAATTATCCACAACCGCACAGGTCGGATTATTCCGCGCAGATTATTAGAAAAATAGGGAAGAAAAATCTGAAAGGCATTGTAGTAGAGATGCAAAATTTGGTGTTTCTACATGCCTCTGCAATTTCTTTAATCTGTGATCATTCTTGCGAAATCTGCGAGCATATTCTTTGTTTCTAATTGCACAGCTCGCAAAAGTTTCCTCTTTCTGGGCGTGTAATACCCGAAATTGGTAATCAATTTTGTCGTGAGATAATTTATGGAGCTTATCGTATTATGTATCGACTTAAAAATAATGATGTTTGGATTACTGGAGTTATGTATGGTTCGCGTGACTGGAATCCTAAATGATCATCAATTGCTTTATAATTAATCCTGGGAGGAAAAAAAATGAAAAGGTATCAGGTAATATTTGCTATTATTTTTTTAGCTGTTAATGTGCTGGCTCAAACTCAATCAGGAACACAGAGCCAGGTCTCAACACCTAACACGGAAAAGACGCTTGGGACATCAGAGGATGTTCTGCCACCCTCACCCAATCCAACACCGCCTGCATCTCAGGATACTAAAAAACCCTTGCCCAAGATAGAAAAACAGGATATTATTATTACTGGTGAAGACAGATCAAAGATCAAGCATGAAGAACAAAGGCTTCCTATTGAAAAACAACCTGGAAGTGTGAATGTCCCTGCTGTTGGTGTACTAAAAACAGAAACACCAGAGATGTTGTCTGTCCCTAATATTATGGAAAATCAGGCAATAAAACCATCCCGATCGTCTATTAAGGCATCTCAAACACCACTTTATTCATTTTCTGTTCTGTATGGAAGCAAGGAGTTGTTATCTTATGATTTTTCTCATTCCCGGGAGGTACAAAAGGGTGCACAAAGGTTTTCCTATTGCTTTGGTGTGCAAAGGGAAAAGTCTGATGGATTTCATCATGGTACGGTCTCTTCACCCCCATTGTTTGGATGTTTTAGTACAGATGGATTAAATGGGGAGGGTGTTATCTATTTTAAGGATTATTCTGTACGGACAGGTATGTCTTATTTTAGTCACCTTTCTACACTTCCCTATGGAGGAACACAAACGCAGGAGAATAAATTAGAAAAGGGTGGATTTGCTGATTATGATATAAAGATACCGGGCGGCTCAGCATTGAATCTTGGCATTAACTGTAATAAATGTACCTTATTTCATGCTGATGCCAATAGTGTTTCTGGTTACCTGAAGTTTACTACCCCATTTACAGCAAATACCCCGCCCATTGCTATTGGAAGCATTGTCTCGCATGAGAAGGTAGTAAATCGTGAGGGGACATCAAGTTATGATAGTGGTTATTATTCTCTGTATGCTGAATCTAGGCATATCAGAATCTCTAAGGTTAATCTTGATGTCAAGGTGGCTGTGGATGGCTATATCATCTCCAAGAATAGGGAGACTCCATCGCAGGTAGATTATCTTATTGCAGCCTCCTACCCATGGAAACCTGATGTAATTTTTCAAATGAATGTGGAAAGAAGGCTGTCTCTGCCAAGTGCAAGCGATAGTTATGTTCATGAGGATTATACCAGTATAAATTTTGAGCTAAAACCACAATCCAGCACAAAGATACGGGTTAGCGGAAACTGGTATATATCTCAGAATGTTTCCTTGAGTACAAGTGTTTTTAGTGAAAATATTTCTAAGTATATCAGCTGGGGTACAGCCTCAGACAGGCTTTATCAACCAGCAAATATTGGTAATGTTAAATTATCAGGGATAGAATTGAGGCTGCGGCATAATCTGACAAAAAATTTGGTTCAATCTATCAGTCTTATCAATACAAATCGTAAAAATCAATCAGATAATAATGTTGTGCCCTATATCCCGGATGCAAGGTTGATGATTGGTCTGGAATATGCGGATAATAAGAATTTATCTGTATCATTAGATGGTGAATATATAGGCAAGAGATATGCATTTATATTGCCAAAGGATAAAAATAAGGAGCTGCAGAGTTATTTTCTTGTAAATCTAACAGCAAATAAGCAGGTCAATGATACCTTATCATGTACATTTGACTGGGAGAATCTGCTTGGTGAGGAATGTGAGATACGAGATGAATACTATGGTAATCCGACAATTGTTAAAGCAGGGTTGAAGCTTAAGTTTTAGGGTAAGCGTTCAGCCGTCAGCTATCAGCAGTCAGCCCAGACCATAAGATCAAGGAAAAGAAGGATCTCCTGTAATGCCTCAGTTATCGGTTGGAATTGGTAGTTGCAATCTTTAGGTTGCGTTATTTTATGTAGGCTAAAGCCTGCGACTACAATTGATAACTGAGGCATTACGGATCTCCTGATGTTACGACTTCCTGCTTTTTGTGGTGCAATACCTTGTAAGAGCTGAAGGCTGACTGCTGATAGCTGAACGCTTATGTTTTAGGTAATCATTGTAGGGGCAGACCCCTGTGTCTGCCCTATGAAAGTCTGCAAAGGAGGAAGTCCCATGTTTCAAAGTCAGAACTTGTTGCAAATATTGATCCAGGGTGGG
>JBDRAP010000258.1:0-7300 GCA_043823615.1 bacterium | reverse complement strand
TAGTCGCAGGCTTCAGCTTGCGTAAAAATAACGCAACCTAAAGGTTGCGACTACCTCATTCGTGGTCGACCCATTAGTTTTATTGCTATATTCATGTAGCTTAATACGACAACCGCACAGGTTGAAATATTCCGACCTGTGTAAACGAAATTCACCACTCGTTTACAGAGGGGTTAGCACCCCTGTCACCCTGCAGCTATAAATATTTTCATTAAGTTATATCAGGACACCACCAAGAATTGGCAACTTAACATGTTGTAACACAATGCCTCATCTTCGCTCCAATCAATGAGATGACAACCGTATTAGAACCAAGTCCTTTGCCGGATTTTGTCGAAACAAAGTATGTTAAGGATATTACACAGAGGGCACTTTCATATATTAAGGCAGGTTTTCCTGTCCACATGAGAGGTCCTTCCGGGACTGGTAAGACAGCACTGGCAATGCACTTGGCCAGTAAGATTGCCAGACCCGTGGTAATGATTCATGGGGATGAAGAGTTCACTACCTCTGACCTTGTGGGCGGTGAATATGGCTACCGGATTAAAAAAGTGGTGGACCGGTTTATTTCAAGGGTTCTAAAAACAGAAGAAGATATGGTAAAGCGTTGGGTTGATAACCGTTTGACTGTAGCTTGCAAATATGGATTCACCTTAATATACGATGAATTCACCCGTTCTCGTCCGGAGGCAAATAATATTCTTCTTTCTATTTTGCAGGAAAAGATGATGGATCTGCCTGTAGGCAGGGGTAATGAAGAACCGTATTTAAGGGTCGATCCCAATTTTACCGCTATCTTTACCTCTAATCCTGAAGAGTATGCCGGGGTGCACAGAAGTCAGGATGCCCTGAGAGATAGGATGATCACCATGGATTTAGACCACTTTGATTATGATACTGAAGTGGCTATTACCCAGGCAAAATCCAAACTCTCTAATCCACAGACCGAGATGATAGTTAAGATTGTGCGAGGTTTGAGGGAATCCGGGAAGTGTGAGTTTGCTCCAACTGTCAGGGGCTGTATTATGATCGCTAAGACACTTAAGGTGACAGATACTCCTCTTTCAAGTGCTAATGGTGCCTTTACTCAGATGTGTCAGGATATCTTGGCCTCTGAAACAAGCCGGGTAGGCTCAAAGACAAATCAGGGCAGGGTTAAAGAGATAGTTAAAGAGTTGGTGAAAAAGTATAGTCAGTAGATGATTGATAATTAGTAAGTGTTCAAGTATCAGCCGTCAGAGAATATAAGTCATATAGGACATATAATGCTTCCTTGTTTTCCTCTTGATTTTTCTGTCTTTCTGGCTGAAGTGCTCTGAGAGCTGAGAGCTGAAGGCTGACTGCTTGAAAAGCTGAACGCTGACGCATTATTAATAGATAGGAAGGTGATTAGTATGGAATGGAAAACCTTTGACTGGAAAAACAAGGAAGCAGTTCGAAAGGGAGAGATCTTAACAAAAACGGTTTATAGATGTGGATTTTGCAAAGGAACAGGACTTGCACCCTCTCAAAGATTTACCAAATGTCCTGTTTGTCTGGGAGATGGGAGTGTAAGGGTTACCCCACCAGCCATTATCTGTGCTTATTGTAATAGAAAAGGAAGTTCAAGATTAAATAGAGACCTTCCTTGTATTGTTTGTAGGGGAAAGGGTGTGGTAAGTATAAGCAGCAAGGATATTCAAATATGTCCAGATTGTAAGGGTAAAGGCAGAAAAAGGGGAAGTGAGCTTTCTTGTTTAACCTGCAAGGGAAAGGGAGTTATTCCAATCAAAGGTAACAGTTCAGCTAACCGCAGAGACGCAGAGACACAGAGAAAAACTTAAAGTTTATTGACATCTGATTAGTTTCCATTCTCTGTGCCTCTGCGTCTCTGCGTCTCTGCGGTGAACTATTCCAATCAAAGTTGGGGGCAAGAATGACTGGGAACAAGAAAAAAAAGGATGAAGGTCTCGCCAGGCTGTTACGGAATGTGCCTTTTTGTCATTTCGAGGTAATCCGAGAAATCTTAACCTTTTGAAAAACCAATGAGTTGAGATTCCTCACATTCGCTTAGAATGACACTTCCATCCATTCCGTAACAGCCTATCAAGCAAAAGATAACGACCTGTGCAATTAGAATTTGCGTCATTACGATTCATTATTAATGATGTCTGCTTTTTGCGTTTTATTGTTTTGCTTGCTACAATAATGTCACCCTTTCAGGGTTATGTTTGCTTATTCTATTTGTTTGCTACAATAATATCACCCCTTCGGGGTTAGGATTGCCTGTTTTTTAGCTTCTTTCATCTCTTGCATAATCCTAAAAGGGACTGACATTATTATAGCAATTAATAAATAACTACAATTAAACCCCGAAGGGGTGGCATTATTGTAGAATGTTTCTGTGGTGATTTCTAATTGCACAGGTCGAAAGATAATTGTGAGTTTTCACACAGTTTGCAAGGGGTTGCTCCTACAAATGGTTATGCGTCAAATTAAAGTTGACGAGACAGACAGTAGTGTGCATTTACATATAAAAAAAAATATCCATATATAAGATTTTAGAATTTGACATAAGGTGATTTTTATGCTATTATTAAACTTAAATTTATGTCCTCAGAAGGGGTGAAATAGTTATGCCATTGGAGCTAAAGGAAACAAGCGTGCTGCTTTCGCCGGAAGAAATCATGCAAATGATGAGTATTTGTGAGGATGAGAATAAAGATGCAGCCCTTTTGTTTATGGAACAACTCATGAAAGGTGTAAAAAAGACTCAGGAGGGGTTTCGTTCCTTGTATCAGCGAGGCGGACATATGGGGGCGGCTAAGTTTTGAACGGAGAAAAAATTTATCCACAGATTACACAGATTGCACAGATTAAGAACAAGCTGCAAAACAAATTCAACAACTAATACATGGTGAACTTATGTAGATGAGACAGAGGGCAGGCACGGGGGACTGCCTACGATAAATGTCTTATAAACCATTACAGCGTACCTTTGGATTTTTTCTGATAATCTGTGAAATCTGTGTAATCTGCGGATAATCTTAATTGCATAGAAGGAGGAATGTATATGTCAAGATTGATTGCCCCACACGGAGGCGGTGAGCTGAAGCCATTGTTGCTTCATGGTGATGAACTCAAAAATGAGAGGGAAAAGGCTAAGGGATTGACCCAGATAAAAATGGGTTCCCGGGAAACATCTGATTTGATCATGATGGGTATTGGTGCCTTTACGCCATTAGAAGGGTTCATGGGTTATGATGACTGGAAGAGTGTTTGCGATAATATGGTGTTGACGAATGGTGTTTTTTGGCCCATTCCAATTACCCTGTCAACCACTAAGGGACAGGCAGACAGCTTGGCAATTGGCGAAGAGGTTGCCCTGATTGATGAAGAAACAAATGAATTGATGGGTACCATGAGAATAACTGAAAAGTATGCTATTGATAAAGAACATGAGTGCAAACAGGTATTTAGGACAAATGATACCGAACATCCTGGTGTTCATAAGGTTATGTCTCAGGAAGAGGTAAATCTTGCTGGAGGAGTGAAGGTGTTGAATGAGCTTCATTATCCAGGGGAGTATGGTGATAAATATATGCGTCCGGCACAGACCAGGGCACTTTTTCAGGAAAAAGGCTGGAACACCGTAGCTGCCTTGCAACTTAGAAACCCCATGCATCGTGCCCATGAGCATCTGGCAAAGATAGCCATTGAGATTTGCGATGGGCTGCTTATTCACCAATTGGTTGGTAAACTCAAGGAAGGGGATATACCAGCCGAGGTTAGGGTAAAGGCAATTGATTTGCTGGTTGAACATTATTTTGTAAAAGACACATGTATTCAGGGGGTTTATCCCATGGAGATGCGTTATGCTGGTCCAAGAGAGGCTTTACTCCATGCTGTCTTTAGACAAAACTATGGCTGTAGTCATTTACTTATTGGCAGGGATCATGCGGGTGTAGGCAATTATTATGGACCGTATGATGCTCAGCATATATTTGATGAAATACCTCCAAACAGCCTCTTGATTAGTCCACTGAAGATTGATTTGACCTTCTATTGTTATAAATGTGACGGCATGGCTTCTACCAAGACATGTCCTCATGATGTAAAGGATCGGGTGAACCTGAGCGGGACAATGTTGAGAAAGATGTTGTCTGAAAATCAACCAATTATTGACCATTTTAGTAGACCTGAGGTGTTGGAGGTATTAAAAGAATATTATGCAACATTAGAGGAAAAGGTTGAGATTAAGCTTCATAAACATGCACTTGGGGAGAAATAGGTAAGTTGGTCCGACCAGTCCGACCAGTCCGACCAGTCCGACTTGTCTGACTTGTCTGACTTGTGATAATCCTGTTATAAACAAAGGGGGTGGATTAGTCGTAAGTTATCGTTAGTAGGTTGATATTAAATAAGGAGGTTTCGTATGCCAAGTTTTGTAATCGCAGAAAAATGCGACGGTTGCAAGGGACAAGATAAGACAGCATGTCAGTATATTTGTCCAAACGATTTGATGAGATTGAACGAAGAAAAGACCAAGGGGTTTAACCAGGAGCCTGATCAGTGCTGGGAGTGTTATTCATGTGCCAAGATATGCCCTCAGCAAGCAGTAGAGATCAGGGCTTATGCAGACATTGTTCCTCTTGGTGGAAAGGTTCTTCCTATGAGGGGAACAGATTCTATTATGTGGACAATACAGTTTAGGGATGGCAGTATCAAACGATTTAAGTTTCCTATCCGTACCACAGCAGAGGGTTCTATTAAACCTTATGAAGGAACGCCGCAGCCAACAGCAGCTGACCTGAAGACAAATAATCTATTTACCGAATTAGGGAAAACACTCCCTGTAATAGCAAAGTAAAAAAAAAATTATGTAAGAGGAGGAAACAGATGTCTGTTGCAACTGCAGAAAATTCACATTTTTGTAAGGATCCACAAATTGTTCAGATAGATACGGATCTTTTGATTATTGGTGGCGGTATGGCTTCTTGTGGTGCTGCTTATGAGGCAAAGAAATGGGCACCAGAGGGTATGAAGATTACATTGGTAGATAAGGCAGGTATGGAAAGAAGCGGTGCTGTTGCCCAAGGGCTTTCAGCTATCAATACCTATCTTGGTCAAAATACACCAGAGGATTATGTCCGTATGGTTTCAAACGACTTGATGGGTGTTGTCCGTGATGACCTTATCTATGATGTTGGTAGACATGTAGATGATAGCGTTCATAAGTTTGAGGAATGGGGCTTGCCCATATGGAAGCACCATGGGGACGAAGAAAAAACATTAGAAGAGGGTGGACAGCCGGTTAGATCTGGTAAATGGCAGGTAATGATCAATGGTGAGTCATATAAAACCATTGTAGCTGAAGCAGCCAAGGCATCTATTGGCATGGATAATATCTATGAAAGGGTGTTTATTGTTAAACTGTTGTTAGATGAAAAAGAAAACAATAGAATTGCTGGTGCAGTTGGGTTCAGCGTAAGAGAAAACAAGATCTATATCTTCCGGGCAAAGGCTGTTATGATGGCTTGCGGCGGTGCGGTCAATATCTTTAGACCTCGACAGTCAACTGGTGAGGGTATGGGCAGGGCATGGTATCCTATCTGGAATGCAGGCTCTACCTACACTATGGCTGCACAGGTTGGTGCTGAGCTGACCATGATGGAAAACCGCTTTGTGCCGGCAAGATTTAAGGATGGGGCAGGTCCGGTTGGTGCATGGTTCTTGTTGTTTAAGGCAAAGGCAATTAATGCACTTGGTGAGGATTATTGCGTTAAGAATGCAGCCATGCTACAGGATTATCTGCCTTACGGTAACTCTAAGGTTACCCCAACATGTTTGAGAAACCATCAGATGCTTAAAGAGATTCGAGAGGGCAGGGGTCCTATCTATATGGATACACCTACAGCCATGAAGAACCTCTTTGAGTCATATGGCAATGATAAGAAGAAGTGTAAGGAGCTTGAGTCAGAGGCATGGGAAGACTTTCTTGATATGTGCGTTGGTCAGGCAGGGTTCTGGGCTGGAATGAATATTACCCCGGAAACAAAGGGGTCAGAGCTGATGCCAACTGAGCCATACCTGCTTGGCTCTCATTCAGGTTGCTGTGGTCTCTGGGTGAGTGGTCCGGATGATCTTTCTCCAGAGGAATGGCGTTGGGGATACAACCGAATGTCAACAGTCAATGGTTTGTTTACTGCTGGTGATGGTGTTGGTGCATCAGGACATAAGTTCTCATCAGGTTCATATGCTGAGGGAAGGATTGCGGCTAAGGAAGCAGTCAGATTTATCATGGAAAATGATATAACTCCAACAATTACCACAGATCCCAATGTATTGGCAAGTGAGATCTATCTGCCGTTCCATAACTATGAAACCCATAAGGGATACTCTGTTGACCCTGAGATTAATCCAAATTATATCAAGCCAAGGATGTTGCTTTTCAGGCTCAACAAGATAATGGATGAGTACGGCGGAGGCTGTGGGACATCTTATGTTACCGGTGGGGCAATGCTGTCAAAGGCTCTGGAGCTTCTTGATATTCTTAAGGAAGACGCTATGAAGCTGGCGGCAAAGGATCTTCATGAGCTGATGAGATGTTGGGAGAATTATCACCGTATCTGGACAGCAGAGGCACATTTGCGTCATATTGCGTTCAGAGAGGAATCAAGGTATCCCGGCTTCTACTACAGGTCTGACTTTAACCTGATTGATGATGCTAATTGGAAGTGTTTTGTCAATTCCAAGGTAGATCCAAAGACAGGTCAATGGACAATGATGAAGAAGGCACATAAGGATTTGGTGTCTAAATAGGTAGCTTTTTTTGCGCAAGGGGGCAAGGGATTATCCCTTGCCCCCTTGCTTGTTTCGTGGAACACGAAAAACTTGCCCTTGTTTTGAGGTTGATATGTTGTCCCTACAGGACATTTAAGAAAATCGATAGCTAATTTGCATTTTATCGCTGTATTCCTGTAGCTTAATACCATAACCGCACAGGTCGCAAAGTTTTGAGCTGTGCAATTAGAAATAGGGAATATATCCACAGATTTCATAAACTACCACAGATGAAAGGCTAAAGCCTGAATTCCGAAATTTCATGGAGTTAATCCTTGGAGTTAATCCTTGGAGTTAATCCTTGGAGTCAATCCTTGGAGTTAATCCTTTAGGATTTCATTTGAGTGGATAAATCTAATTGCACAGGTTGAAATCTTTCGAGCTGTGCGGTTGTGGTATTAGGCTACATGAATAAGCCATAAAATTAATGGGTCGATCACGAATGAGGTAGTCGCAACCTTTTAGGTTGCGTTATTAT
>JBDRAP010000257.1:0-12535 GCA_043823615.1 bacterium | reverse complement strand
GTCCAACCGAAATATCTTTGGTAACATTATCGCCGCCAATAGAAAGAACACTGGTGTGCCAGATACTGCCGTCAATAAAAATACCAATATCAGTTGTCCCTCCGCCAATATCTACCAGAACTACGCCCAGATCCTTTTCATCTTCTGTTAAAACCGCATAAGAGGAAGCAAGTGGCTCAAGCACAAGGTCATCTACCTCAAATCCACTGCGATTCACACACTTAACAATATTTTGAGCTGAGGTAACAGCACCGGTAACAATATGAAGCTCTACCTCTAACCTGGTACCAGACATGCCAATAGGCTCTTTTATTCCATCTTGTCCATCAATAATAAACTGTTGGGGAAGAACATGGATTATCTCTCTATCCAAGGGAATAGAGACTGCCTTTGCTGCATCTATCACTCGCTCCACATCTGCTGAGGTTACTTCTCTTCCTCGGGAGATAGCAATTACCCCATGACTATTTATTCCTTTAATATGGCTCCCTGCAATCCCAGCATAAACAGAAGAAATCTCAACCCCGGCCATCAATTCTGCCTCAGAAACAGCGTTCTCTACAGACTTAATGGTAGAATCAATATTTACTACCACCCCTTTTTTGAGACCATGAGATGGAGCTGTCCCTACACCAATAATCTCCATTCGATCTTCATCTATCTCACCTATAATTGTACAAATCTTTGTTGTTCCAATATCTAATCCAACAACTATCTCACCCTTTGGCATTTTTTTATTTCCCCCGGTTTGGACATGAGCGTTAATTAGTCTTGCAGTCAAAGAGTCTTGACTATCCGACTTCCTGACTATAAGTTACTTAATAATAATATTATCAAACCTTATATCAACATATTCTCTTTGTTGATCAGCCTTTTTAAAGTATTCAAGGATAACATTTAACTCCTTTAACTTCTGAATCAACCTTTTTTCTTCCAGATGAGAACCACAATAAATCGCTACCGGATTTTGCTCATTAATCATAAGCACAACATTTCTTGGATTAGCAATATTTATCTCAAAAATATTCTTGCCTAAATCCTTATCCAGGGCATTCATTATCTTGTAAAACAAGAATACATCTTCAATCCCCTGATGAATAATTGACTTTCCTAACTCTACATTGCCTACACCAGTAAGCATGGGTATTTTTTTCTTATAAACAATAGGGAAAACTACCCTGTTTTTATCAATACCATAATATTTGTATCCTGCCCGGAACATCATGTCTGGGGTTCTTCCCTCTACCTCAATTAATATCTTTTTTGGCAACTTCCTCTTTATGGTTACCCTTAGTACCCTTGAGTATGAGGAAATAACCCTTGTTGCCTCCTTCAGATTCATCCTAAAGATATTGGGATGCATTGTAGAATATTTTTTCAGGAAAAATTTTTCCAATCGATCAGTAATCTCTTTTTGAGTAACAGACCCACCTTTTACTGTAACCACTATAGAATCAATAAAAAAATGTGGCGAATCCCTAAGATACATAGGGGTTTGGATAGCAATAGCACAAGCCACACCAATTATTACCCAAAAACTTATCTTTCTTATTCGTTGAAAAAGATTTTGGGCTATCCTTTTGCGTCCCTTTTTACTTCGCCATTTATCCTTTCCTGTACTCAGCTTATTTGCCAAGCCTCTATGTCGTGACATATTTTATAGGTTCCTGTGGTATGGGCGACTCATAAGCCACCCCTGAGTAAAGGCAATTTACAAATCATGTAAGCATTCAGCCATCAGCTCTCAGCATTCAGCCAGAAAGACAGAAAAATCGAGAAAAAAAACAAGGAAGTAAGTTTTAATAGTTTACTGCTGCTTGTTCTTGTTTTCGTGAACTAATTGCCTTAAAAACTGATGGCTGACGGCTGATACCTGAACGCTTACCAAATCACCCTTACTTACCTCCTGTAATAGGCAGAGCATAGCATCTCAAAAATAAGCTCATCATAACTCATCCCGTCTGCAGCAGCACATGCTGGCAAATCACTTAAGTTTGTCAATCCCGGGATAGTGTTGACATCATGCACAAATGGAGTCCCATCATCCGCAACAAGCATATCCACCCTGGAAAATCCCTCACATCCAAGAACAAGATGAGTTTTAATAGCTGTCTGACATACATTCCTGTATATATCCGCATCTAATCTTGCCGGAATAATAAACTCGGTCATCCCTGATGTATATTTAGCCTCATAATCATAAAACTCATTCTTGCTCACCAATTCTAATATCGGCAAGGCACGCAATTTTCTGCCATTGCCAAGAATACCTACGGTTACTGATTGACCGTGTATATATTTCTCTATAAAAACATCCCCGTGTTTAGTTGTCAACTCGTCAATAATTTCTTTTATCCCTGACTCATTCCTTATAATGGTTACCCCTACACTCGAACCCTCTGACACTGGCTTGGCTATTAATGGCAACCCAAATTTACTGCTCAAATTCTCATAGCTATATCCATCGGTCAATGGGAAACAAGCATAATCAGGTGTTGGTATCCCCTGTTCCCTGAATATCCTCTTGGAAGATACCTTATTCATGGCCAAGGCTGAAGCCAGTACCCCTGAACCTGTGTATGGTATTCCCATCACCTCAAGCAGCCCCTGAATACTGCCATCCTCTCCGTACCCACCATGCAGGGCAATAAAGGCAACATCCATACATTTCATCTGCTCAATAAAATCATTATCAGCAGGATCGATGATGAATGTCTTGAACCCTTGCGTTTTCAATGATTCTGAAACATTTTTCCCTGAGCGAAGAGAGACCTCTTTTTCTGAAGATATCCCTCCTGCCAATACCCCAATTTTTTTATGTAGAAAATATTCCCTTAAGTCCATAGTTAAAGTAGCCTTTAGCGACCAGTTTGACTGGTCTGACAAGTCTGACTGGTCTGACTGGTCTGACCTATTCAGACACTATTCCTCGCCTATCACCTTAACCTCAGCAACCAACTCAACCCCACAATTTTTCTTAACCTGTTCCTGAACATACATTATCAATTCTAAAACATCGTTTGCCTTTGCCCCTTTATCTGCTAAGATAAAGTTAGCGTGTTTAGAAGAAATATATGCCCCACCCATTCGCATCCCATTCGGCACGGCATCCCTTATCAACTTCCATGCAAATGTCTCCTCTGGATTCTTAAAAATACTCCCGGCACCCCTTCCCTTTGGTTGGGCAGTATGCCTCTTTTTAAGAATCGAGTTTATTGTACTAATGATACCTAAAAAATCCCGTTTTGTCAACAACAATTCTGCATTAATTACAATATATTTTTTCAAATTGCTATTTCTGTAGGAAAACTCTACATTGCTTCCTGTCAATACCTCAAATCTACCATCCAGAGAAAGCACTTCTACCTGATTAACTATATTACCGATATACCCTGTCTCTGTACCTGCATTCCCTGCAATTGCTCCACCAATCGTCCCTGGAATTCCAGCAGCAAACTCTAACCCTGAAAGTTCATTTTTGGCTGCAATGCTTACTACCTTAGAAAGCGATGCCCCTGCTCCGACTCGAATAAGATTATTCTCAATTGTTATCTGTCTGAATTCACCCCCCAGCTTGATGACCAGACCCCTGATTCCTTTATCCCTGACCACAAGATTTGTCCCACCACCAATAATAAGGAATGGAATATGGTATTGTTGAGCAAGACAAAACAGCCTTTCTAATTCACCCCTATTTTGAATAGTAACAAAAAAATCAGCCGGTCCTCCTACTCCAAAAGAGGTATGTTTGCTCATTGGTTCCTGAGATAGTACTCGTGGTGTTATCTTTAATAATTGAGAAAGCCATGACTCCATATCTCGGATCACTGCTGATTCAATCTCTCCCATAATCTTTTCCCCACCTTCCAGATATCACCTGCACCCAGCGTAATTACCACATCTTGTTTGCAGACAAATCCATGCAAAAAATCAACTATCTCTTCAGGTGTTTGCAAAAACATTACCCTTGAATGCCCTGATTCCACCAGACTTTTTACAACCAAGGATGCATCCACCCCTTCTATGGGTTTTTCACCTGCCCCATAAATGTTTGTTACGACAACCACATCAGCATCATTAAAACATTGTCCAAAACCCTTTGCTAATGCCTTTGTACGGGTGTAGCGATGTGGTTGAAATACAGCCACAACCCTTCTGTTGGTTGATTTGGCAGCTGACAGGGTAGCTGCTATCTCTGTGGGATGATGGGCATAATCATCAATAATTGTAACATTATTAGCCTCTCCCACTATCTGGAACCTTCTTTGTACCCCGCTATAAGCACCAAGGGCATCTGCAATTTTCTCAAACTCAATACCCAAATCCAATCCAACAGCTACAGCAGCCAAGGCATTAGACACATAATGTATACCCGGCACCTTAAGCCTTATCCTGCCAAGAGCCTCATCCTCAAAGACTACTGTAAATTCTGAAGAAAAACCATCAAACTGTATATTCGTTGCCCGTATCATAGCCCCTTCAATCAACCCATATGTAATAACTCTTCTTTCGATTCTGTCCATTACTGTTCGAAGGTGTTCATTATCAAGGCAAATGATGACGCTGCCATAAAATGGCACCTTGTTCATAAACTGTACAAAGGTATCCTTTATCTGGACAATATCCTGATAATAATCAAGATGTTCTTCATCGATATTTGTGACCACAGCAATAATTGGGGATAACCTTAGAAAGCTGCCATCGCTTTCATCGCTTTCAGCCACCAGATATTCTGAGCTTCCCAGCCGAGCATTACTGCCAATATCATTAAACCTGCCACCAACAACCACGGTTGGATCCAGCCCTGCTGTAGAAAGGACTAAAGATACCATGGATGTTGTGGTTGTCTTCCCATGTGCACCTGCCACAGCAATCCCATACTTCAGCCGCATCAATTCAGCCAGCATCTCAGCCCTGGGGATAACCGGTATTCGCTTTTCCCGAGCAGCCAAAACCTCTGGATTTTCTTTTGAAACAGCAGAGGAATAAACAACAACATCAGTATCATCAATATTTTTTGGGCTATGCCCGATATGAATTTCTCCACCCAATTCCTGCAACCTTTTAGTAATCTCTGTCTCAGCCATGTCTGAACCAGTAACAGTATAGCCTAAGTTTAACAATACCTCGGCAATACCACTCATCCCTGAACCACCAATCCCAACAAAATGGATGTGTTGTATTTTTCTGAACATAATTCCCCCCCTGATAAAATAACTGCTCAATATCCTGTGGCAATTTCAGAAAGCTGAAAGTGATGAGAATATCTAACTCATTGCCACGGTAAAGGTAAGCTCACAATGGCAATCTTTACGGCTTGGAAAATCCACATGTTATTGATCAGTTACCATCCTGATAATCTGCGAAAATCTGCGTCCCATTAATCTTGATTGCACAGATGCAAAATTTTGCGTCTCTACAATATCACCTGAATCATCCTATCCACTGCACCGTGTGGATCCATACCAAACCCTGTATATCCCTGCCTCATCCTGTCTAATTTTCTAACATCATGAATCAATTCAGACATCACCTCAGCCAATCTTCCCTGAGATAATTCAGCATCAAGCACCACCCTTGCTGCTCCACATTGTTCTAACACCCGTGAATTCTTCTCCTGATGATTATCTGTGGCATAAGGATATGGTACCATGATTGCAGGCAGGCGACAGGCAATAATCTCAGCCACAGTTGTAGCACCACTTCGGCATACCACCAGATCAGCAGCTCCATAGGCATAGTCCATATCATTTAAGTATTCAAATATCCGATACCCTTCTCCCTGGACATTCTGGCACACTAAAGGATAATCGTCTGAACCTGTAACCCAGATAATCTGTAAATCTTCGAGACCAAGCCTGCCCTTGGTTAAAGCCTCTATGATTGCCATATTTATACTTCTTGCACCCCTGCTTCCACCAAACACAAGCACAGTAATCTTATCTGTTGAGAGACCAAACCTCTCAACTGCCTGCTGTTTTTCTACCTGTCCAATCCCTTTCCGAACAGGATTGCCGGTAATAACAATCTTTTTGTGTGGCAAATATCTGGAGGATTCAGGCATAGAAATAGCTATTTTATCCACAATCTTTGAAAGCATTCTTACTGCCAATCCAGGTATGGCATTTTGTTCGTGCAACACACACCTTATTCCAAGTGATACTCCGGCAAGAATTACCGGCACACAAACATAACCACCTGTTCCCAGAATAACAGAGGGCTTAAATTTCAATAAATACCTGCGGGATGCAAGAAATGCCCCTGCTAATTTCCACACTACCCTGAAAATTCCAGGGAGTGTTCTGTTCCAACCACAAACATCAATTCCGACAAACTTAAATCCTTCATGAGGTACAACCTTAGCCTCAAGCCCATTGGTATTGCCAATAAACAATACATCTGCTTGTCTTTCTTTTAAGCCATATGCAATGGATATTCCAGGGTAAAGGTGTCCACCCGTTCCCCCACCAGTAATAACTACACGCATCTTTCACCTCAGAGTAGCTTTCAGCTTTCAGCTATCAGCTGTCAGCTACAGAGAAAGAGCCACAAAGGATGTGAATTCTATCAGCTGACAGCCGAGAGAATTCACATCCTTTGCGTCTCTTTCTGAGCTGAAAGCTGACGGCTGATAGCTGATAGCTGAATAATCACCCTCTTCTCACAAACGAACCCTTGGCAATATTCAGCAATATCCCCACAGACATCATATTAAATAATAATGCAGATCCACCAAAGCTAATAAACGGCAACGGCACACCAGTGGTTGGCAATACCCCTGTTACCACACCGATATTAAAGAATGCCTGTGCAACGATAATAAATGTCAGACTAAAGGCAAATAAACTGGCAAATAAATCATCTGTAGCCAGGCTTATTTTTGTTCCGCAATAAGCAAAACCAGTAAATAAGACAATAACCGCAGTAGCGAAAATAAATCCACCCTCTTCCCCAATAATAGCGAAGATAAAATCTGTTGATGACTCAGGCAGATAGAATAACTTTTGTTTACTCTCACCCAGTCCCACACCAAATAATCCACCGGATCCCAACGCAATCAATGATTGAATAATATGATACCCTTTATCCCCGGCATCTGACCATGGATCCATAAAAATAGTCAGTCGTCTGACACGATATGGCGCCTTAAAGGCTAAAAATGTCAGTATAGGGATCGTAATCAGCAGCAGGGAAAAGATATGTTTCAGGCTTATTCCACCAATAAAAAGGATAACCATGCTTACGCTAAAAAGCATGATAACCATCCCAAAGTGGGGTTGTTTCAACAAGATAAGGATAATAAACGATAAGAACATCAATGCCGGCAAAAATCCTTTGAGCATACTCTTAAGATGTGCCTTTTTCTTGACAATAAAATCAGCCATCCAGATAATGAGACACAGCTTGATTAATTCTGACGGCTGGAAAGCAAGTCCCCCTATCTTTAACCATCTTGTTGCCCCACCTATCTTGCAGCCAATTCCTGGTATGATAGTCAGCACCAATAAACCCAGCCCCACAAAAATTATAATTCCTTTATATTTACGAAATAGCTTATAATCAGTCTTCCATGCAATAAGCATCCCTATGCTGCTGATACATATCCAGAGAAGTTGCTTTTTGAACAAAAAATAAGCATCCTGCGTAAACTTTTGAACAAATATAGCACTGGAACTATAGATCATTAATACCCCAATACCTACTAAGGTAATGGTGATCAAGAATAAAATAATATCAAATCGAGCTCGGGAGTAATTCATTTAGTTATCCTTCTGTCAGACCTGTCCGACTTGTCAGACATCTCCGACATCTCCGACATCTCTGACTTCAGCCTTCTTACTATCTCCTTAAAAATCCTGCCCCTTTCCTCATAATTCTTAAACATATCAAAGCTCGAACATGCCGGAGAAAATAGCACTGTATCCCCGACTGACGCTGTTTGATATGCCGTCAGGATGGCCTCCTCTAAGGAAGATGTACGATAACTTGGCTTAAACCCGCACTCTTTTTCGATCCTTTCAGCAGCCTCACCCAATAAAACCAGACTTCTGACCTTTTCATTCAATAATAGGGTTAATCGTTTGTAATCACAACCCTTATCCTTACCCCCAGCGATAAGGACAATCGGAGACGAAAAGCTGTTCAGGGCACAAAGCACTGAGTCAACATTGGTTGCCTTTGAATCATTAATAAAACTTATACCCTTGACAACCTCTGTTAATTCCATCCGATGTTCCACACCCTTAAACCCCCGAAGGGTTTTGGCAATTGCCTCCACAGGTATTTTCAGCAACATTGCAACAGCCGTTGCAGCTAAGGCATTTTCAAGATTGTATGGACCAGGAATCCTCACATCCTCAGATTTACAGATGCTTAGTTTCTGACCATATATATTTGATACAATCTTTCCGTTTTCTAAATAAACCCCGCTATGATTTAATCTCTTTTGTCTTGAGAAATATATTTGCTCTGCCTCACCATGTCTTGCAAGGGAGAGTACAATATCATAATCAGCATTGAGCACACTAAAATCAGAGAGTATTTGATTGTCAAATATCCTTGCCTTTGCTCTGGTATATTCGTTCATATCATTATATCTATCAAGATGATCAGGGGTAAGATTAAGAAATACAGAAATATCCGCCCTGAACTCATCTATTTCCTCTAATTGAAAACTACTTATCTCTAAAATTACAGGCGTATCCTTTTTCAACTCCAATACCTTCTCACACAAGGGAGTACCAATATTTCCCCCAACAAATGGGTTCACTCCTGCTGTCGTAAGTATTTCACCAAGTAGGGTTGTTGTGGTCGTCTTACCATTTGTCCCTGTTATCCCTACAACCCTTTGCCCCTGCAAACACTGCCAGCCCAGCTCAAGCTCAGAGATTATAGGCACACTATTGGCAATACTCTTGCTCAAGGCAGGGATATTTCCAGGAATACCAGGGCTGAGAACGATTAATTGTGACCCCTTAAAAAACTGGGGCGTATTCTTACCTGTCTCAATCTCTACCCCTGACAACCTCAATCCTTCAATCTCATTATCAAGGCTATCCATGAGCTTTGCATCCGTTGCCCTAACCTTAGCACCTATTTTGTTCAACAACTTAGCCGCTGCCCGACCGCTTCGCCCAAGCCCGACAACAGTGACTAATTTTCCTTTAACATCGATCATAATTCCCTACCCAGCAATTCTCATTATGACAAACTTGTGTAAAAAAGGAGAAAGGGGGAAAGAGGGGGAAAGAGGGGGAAAGAGGGGAAAGGGGAAAATAGTCAAAAAATTTAAGTTTTTTCTCCACTTCTCCCTTTTCTCCATTTCTCCTTATCTTACACATTTCAAAATGAAGATTGCTGTACCCTACCTCAACTTAAATGTACTCAAACTCACAAGCAGAAATATTCCTGCAATGATCCAGAATCTGACAACCACCTTTGTTTCTGACCATCCCTTTAATTCAAAGTGATGGTGGAGGGGTGCCATGGCAAATACCCTGTTACCAGTAAACTTAAAGGATGCTACCTGTATAATCACAGACAATGCCTCAATAACAAAAAGTCCGCCAATAATCAACAACAACAGCTCGTTTTTTGTTAATACAGCTGCGGTTCCCAATATCCCTCCCAAAGACAGGGCACCTGTATCACCCATAAATATTTGAGCAGGATGGGCATTGTACCACAAAAAGCCTATGGATGCACCAAGCATTGCCCCAAGATAAACAGTTATTTCCCCACCGCCCTGAACATAGATAATCTTCAGGTATTCAGCAAACTTGTAATGCCCAGCCAAATAAGCCACCAATATCAATCCAATTGTAGCCAGGATAACTGCCCCTATGGCCAATCCATCCATACCATCAGTAAGGTTTACAGCATTCGATGTGCCTACAATAACCATCATCACGAATGGGATAATTAACCATCCCAATTCCCATGGCTCACCACTGATGAAAGGGATAGAAATGGCATGTCCGTACACTGCATGAGAAGGGAAATAATAGAGGTATGCGGCAATACTCCCGGCAATCACCATCTGTCCAATAAACTTATATCTTGCAATCAGCCCTTCCGGCTTTTTTCTTATTAGCTTCAAATAGTCATCAAGAAAGCCAAGCCACCCAAACCCAACAGTTACGATAACCATTAAAAGGGTAAATCTAACATCCCATCTTGACCAGATGGCTGCAGATAAGAGCAAGGAACTCAGAATGATTACTCCACCCATGGTTGGGGTTTCAGACTTGGTGCCATTTGTCTTATGATGATCCACCCTCAGAACCTGACTCATCTTGTATTTTTTGAACCTGTTTATTATCCATGGGGTAATGATAAAGGAGATGAAAAGTGCGGTTAAGGTAGCACCAGCTGTGCGAAGGGTAATATACTTAAAAACCCTGAAAATAGATGTTATGGTCTCTGGTGCATATAGTTTTTCGTAGAGAAAATAATACAACATGGTTATCAATTATGGGACAGTATTCTCCCATGTTCCTCCCCGTTTTTTTTAATTGTTCGTAATCAGTCGGACAAGTCAGACAAGTCAGACAGGTCAGACAGTCTACAATCCCTCAACTATCTTCTCCATCCTCATCCCTCTGGATCCCTTAATCAACACTATATCAGCAGGCTTAACCAATCCTTTTAAGACAGCCAGAGCCTCAGCATTATCCTTGCAAACAAATGTTTCCACCCCTCTAACCCTTGCCTCAGAAGCAGCAAAGGCAGAATCCTGTCCAACAGTCATCAACACATCAATGCCTGCATCCCTTATGCACATGCCTACATCCCGATGCAATTCCTCGCTCCATTTGCCCAATTCCAGCATATCACCCATAACCATTATCCTGCGTCCGGAGCAGGCAATCTTACCAAAAGTCAATAAGGCAGCCTTCATTGAACCTGGATTGGCATTATAGGCATCGTTGATAATTTTCAGTCCATGCCTTTCTATTATCTCCATCCTTGAGTCAGGGAGCTTGAATTCATTCAAGCCCAAAGCTGCCAGACTCAAATCCAGCCCTAATGCATACAATATCCCGCAAACAGCCAAGGCATTATAGACATTATGCTGTCCATGGACAGGCATGAATATCTCCTGACATTTTCCACCATTCAATGAGACACTAAACCTTATCCCTGAGTCATCCTCTTTAACCACTGTAGCAAAAACATCTGCCTTCTCATTCATACCAAAGGTAATCATAAAAGGGGCTGCCTCATATTCCTTATACTGCTGAGCCATCTTTGCTATTAATGGGTCATCAGCATTCAGGACTGCAATCCCTTGACAGAGGGGCTCTCTCTTTTCTCCCATAGCCTCTATTAGCTCAAACTTTGCTTTGGCTATGGCGTTTTTGTCATCAAAGTGGCCAATATGGGATTCAGCAACATTGGTTATCACCCCAATCATGGGTCTGGCAATATTTGTCAGATAGGCAATCTCGCCCGGATGATTCATGCCAAGTTCAACTACACAAAATTGATCAGAGGCATCCATCTCCAGAAGGGTCAAGGGAAGTCCGATGGCATTATTAAAGTTTTTCTTATTCCTCAGTACCCTGTATTGCTTACTTAAAGCATCCGAAAGCATCTCCTTGGTTGTTGTTTTGCCATTACTTCCGGTAATACCAATAACTGGGATAGCAAACTGCTGACGATAATATGCTGCCAGATGCCCAAGGGCAAGAAGGGTATCCTTTACCTTGACAGCAAACACCCCTTTCGGCACACATTCAATCCCCAACTCATCAGAGAAGATGACCCCGGAAACACCCCCATCAAGTACCTGTTGAATAAATTCATGCCCATCAAAGCGATCACCCTTAAGGGCAATAAAAAGCTGAGCTGGAAGGATGTTGCGGCTATCTATAGAAACCCCGGCATCAATCAACCATCCTCTATCTCCACAAACAAGCTCACCGCCAGTAGCCATTAAGATTTCATCAACACTAATTGGTATCATGCGTTCCCTTCCTCCTGCCGACTACCCACTTCCTCCAAAGCCTGCCGTGCTATCTCTCGATCATCAGAATGAATAGTCGTATTCCCCATTATCTGATAATCCTCATGCCCCTTTCCGGCAATAAGCACCAAATCGCCTTGCTTGGCAGAACAAATGGCATAAAAGATAGCCTCCCTTCTGTCAGGGATGATTTTGTAGAAACCAGAAGTTTGCTTGATTCCTGCCTCTATCTCATCAAGAATATCCTCAGGCAATTCTGTCCTTGGGTTATCATTGGTGAGGATTGTTTCATCGCTTAACTCGCCGGAGATCATTCCCATTTGAGGGCGTTTGGTTCTGTCCCTATCACCGCCACAGCCAAAAACTGTAATTATCCTTTTTGGGGATAGCTGTTTGCAGGTTAGAAGGACATTTTGCAGGGCATCAGGTGAATGGGCATAATCAACTATAACCGTAAATGGCTGCCCACACTGTATCCTTTCAAACCTGCCAGGCACGCCATCAACAGCCTCAAGTGCCTGCTGTATCACATCTAATCCTATACCCTCACCCTCTCCAACCCCTATA
>JBDRAP010000256.1:0-3088 GCA_043823615.1 bacterium | reverse complement strand
GATTGTGCTAAAAAACAGGGGTGAGATTGATCCAGCACAGATTGATGATTATATTGGTCAGGGTGGTTATTTGGGGCTGATTAATGTCTTGGATTCCATGTCTCCTGAGCAGGTAGTGAATGAAATAAAAACCTCTGGACTACGGGGCAGGGGCGGGGCAGGCTTTCCAACTGGAACAAAATGGGAATTGTGTCAAAAGGCAGTAAGTAGTGTGAAATACGTTATCTGTAATGGTGATGAGGGTGATCCCGGTGCGTTTATAAATCGAACCATTATGGAGGGTGATCCGCATCTGGTTATTGAAGGTTTGATTGTGGCAGCATATGCGGTTGGAGCAGAGAAGGGATATATCTATATCAGAAGCGAATATCCCCTTGCTATTAAACACATTGAGCTTGCCATTTTACAGGCTAACGAGCTGGGATTATTGGGTGATAATATCCTTGGTACAGGTTTTAGCCTGAAGATAGAGATAAAGGAGGGGCATGGTGCCTTTGTCTGTGGTGAAGAGACAGCACTCATTGCCTCTATTGAGGGCAGACGGGGTATGCCCACGCCAAAGCCACCATTTCCAACAGAAAAGGGTTTATGGGGCAAACCAACACTGGTTAATAATGTTGAAACCCTTGCTTCAATACCTGCTATTATCCTCAATGGTGGCAAATGGTATAGCAGCATTGGCACAGAAAAATCTAAGGGGACAAAGATATTTGCCCTGTCAGGAAAGCTGAATAATACCGGGCTGATAGAGCTTCCATTGGGTACACCGTTAAGAGACTTGATTTTTGGCATTGGTGGGGGCATGATAAAGGGGAAGAGATTTAAGGCAGCCATGGTTGGCGGTCCGTCAGGTGGGTTTATACTGCCAGAAGAGATAGAAATTGCCTTGGATTATGAATCCTTAGAAAAGGCAGGGGCAATGCTTGGCTCCGGGATAGTTGTTGTTTTGGATGAGAATAGCTGTATGGTTGAATCTGTAAGGTCTCTTCTTGAGTTTCTAAAGGATGAGTCTTGTGGTCAATGTACCCCATGCCGCATCGGGCTTACACGGATGTTTGAGATATTATCACGGATTACTGAGGGGCATGGGGAAATGGCTGACTTGAATATGTTGATAGAGCTTGGTGGGATGATACAGGATACTGCCCTGTGTAATCTTGGCAAAACAGCCCCAAATCCAATCCTTTCAGCAATAACTAAGTTCAGGAATGAGTTTGAGATACATATTGAAAAGAAAAAATGTCCGGCTCATGTTTGTGATGAGCTTTATGTTGCACCATGTGCTGATACCTGTCCTGTAAACATTAGTGTTCATGGCTATGTAGCCTTGATTGCTGAAGAAAGATTTATTGAAGCCCTTGAGCTGATCAAGGAAAAAAATCCTTTTCCATCTATTTGTGGACGAGTATGTCATCATCCATGCGAATCAAGGTGTCGCAGGTCAGATATAGATTCGCCACTGGCACTAAAGGGGTTGAAAAGGTTTGTGGCTGACCATGAGGCAGAGATAGAAAAGGCTATGCCCAAGCTAAGGGTGGAAAGGATTAGAGAGGAAAAAATTGCCATGATTGGTGCTGGTCCTGCAAGCCTTGCCTGTGCCTATCACCTATCAAGAAGAGGGTATCAGGTAACCATCTTTGAGGCATTGAGCGTTGCTGGCGGTATGCTTGCTGTGGCAATTCCTAACTATCGATTGCCAAAGGATATTCTTCAGCTTGAGATTGATGATATTTGCAGGCTTGGGGTAAAGATTCAGACAAATACAGAGATTGGCAAGGATATTAGTTTTGAGGATCTGCAACGGGATTATAATGCAGTCTTTATTGGGGTTGGGGCAAGGCTGACCTCCCTGCTCAATATCCCGGGTGAGGATGCAGACGGTGTTATCCCGGCATTAGAATATTTGATGATGTTAAATCTTGGTAATCCTGTAGATGTAAAAGATAAAAGGGTTGTGGTTATAGGTGCTGGAAATGTTGCCATAGATGCGGCAAGGGCATCTCTCAGGCTTGGGGCAAGGGATGTTATCATTGTTTACCGCCGTACCAGAGACGAAATGCCGGCAAATTTAGAGGAGATTGAGGATGCAGAGCATGAGGGGATACACTTTGAGTTGCTTACTGCTCCACTTAGAATAATTACACATGGGATTGCCAATACATCACCTGAAATAATTACGCAGGATAGGGTGAAGGGGCTTGAATGTACCAAGATGAAGCTGAGTGATTTCTTTGACAAAAGCGGACGAAGAAAGCCTGTGGAGATAGAGGACTCAGGGTTTGTGATTGATGCAGATGTGATTATCCCGGCAATTGGACAAAGGGTGGAGACTGATTTTATTCGTGATAAAATTTCGACTAAACGCGACGGTACTATTATTGTTGACCCTGAAACACAGGCAACCAATATCGCGGGGGTCTTTGCCGGTGGGGATGTTGCTACCGGGGCATCTACGGTTATAGATGCCATAAATGCAGGAAATAAGGCGGCAATATCCATTGATAAATATTTGAATAATGGCAAGGAAAGCGAGGAGGTAGTCACTGGCGGAAGGAGACCATCTCTGGTTGAGGATGCAGGTCCAAGTAAGGCAGAAAGACACATCATGCCAACCCTTGATAATGAAAAAAGATTAACAGGATTTGAAGAGGTAGAACTTGGCTTTACCCGGGATATGGCTGTCAGAGAGGCACAACGATGTTTGAAGTGTCATGAGAAGGGGTAGTTGCGATAAGACAGGAAAAAACTGGAATTCGTTTGAGACAGGATAACAGGATGAAACAGGATACATTTGATAGGGAAACTGCCAGAGGTGCTACCTCTCTGGCAGGGATGTCCCTACGAATGGTTATGCGTCAAATTAAAAATTGACGAGACACGAGGAGGAAATAATAAGATGGAGCAGTTGGTTCCAATAGAGAGGATAGAGGCAAAGATTCTTTTGATACGGGGTCAGAAGGTTATGCTGGATAGGGATTTGGCTGAGGTGTATTGGGTAGAGACTCAAGTCTTTAAACAAGCGGTCAGACGATATATAAGTCGTGTTCCTGAAGATTTTATGTTTGAATTGACAAAAGATGAGTTTGAA
>JBDRAP010000255.1:0-6199 GCA_043823615.1 bacterium | reverse complement strand
TTATGAACAAACAATCTATTCTCATTGTAGATGATGAAATGGGTATTCTGATGAGTTTGAGTGATTTATTAGAAAATGCAGGATATGAAACCATTACAGCAAAAAATGGGAATGATGCTTTGATACTTATTCATGAAAAAGTCCTCATTTGATCATTCTTGATCTAATGCTTCCAGATATGAATGGGTGTCAGATTTGTGAAAGGATAAGGAAGAATATTGTTTGGCGGCACATTCCTGTGATAATGTTTACTGGAATGGATGCAATGGATGTTGAGCTACAGGCATTGGATTTTGGTGCAGATGATTATGTGATTAAAACGATTATACCTGAAAGGCTATTAGCCAAGATACGCTCGCTTATTCAACGCACCTATTTTGGACTTGATGCTAATCCCCTGACTATGCTGCCTGGAAATAATTCTATTCGGAAAGAAATAGAGGATCGTTTGTTAAAAAATGATGCATTTGCCCTTTGTTACATTGACATGGACAACTTTAAGGTCTTTAATGATAATTATGGGTTTGAACAAGGGGATAGGATTATCTGTCTTACGGCTAAGGTAATTCTTGATGTAATAAATCGAATGCATATTGCTAATAATTTTCTCGGACATATTGGTGGTGATGATTTTGTTGTGATTACCCCTGCTATAAGTGTGGATACTGTTTGCCTGGAGATAATAAATGAATTTGATACTGTCATCCCAAAGATGTATTCTGAAGAGGATAGAAAAAGGGGTTGTGTCTTAAGTATTGATCGTCAGGGGGTAATGAGAGAATTCCCTTTAATGACTATTTCTATTGGTGTTGTAACTACAGAATATGAAAAAATTACCCATTATGCTCAAATGAGCCAGATTGCCAGTGAGATGAAGCAATATGCCAAGTCTTTTTCCGGGAGTAATTATTTTATTAATAGACGGGGGATAAAACCACATATGATGAGTAAGCAGAATTAGATAATACTGACAACTGTTACTGGTTTGAGATTTGATTTTGTGGGTGAGACAGAGTGGTAGTGGTCTTTAGCCCCTACAGCAATGTTATGAATCACTACAATCCTCCCATTAATCCCATCTCATAAGCAATAATGGTCAATCCTACAAGACCGGCTGTCTCTGTGCGAAGGATTTGATTTCCCAACGAAACAGGGATAACGCCTTTTTTTGCTGCCTCATCTGCCTCTTCCTGACTGAATCCACCCTCTGGTCCAACAAACAACACTACACTTGTAGGGACAATAGAGAAAGCTCCCCTGACAAAGGTAGCACCTCTATCACTTGTGATTGTCCCAATTGTAGAGCGTAAAATTTCGCCTATTCCTTTTTCAGCATTTTCCCAGAGCATGAGTTTGAGAACATTTGCCAGAGGTGCTCCCTCCGCCAGAAGTGCTACTTCCGCCAGAAGTGCTACTTCCGCCAGAGGTGCTCCCTCCGCCAGAGGGGCTCCCTCCGCCAGAGGGGCTCCCTCTTGGCTGAGCATGGTTAAGGCATCACAGAACCGTGCTTTTTCAATCACCGGCGAAAATATTCTTCCTGACTGGCTGCTGGCTGATATGGCAATCCTTTCCAGACGAGATAGGTTTATCTGCTTTTTGACAGATCGATTGGTTTCAACCAGCACGATCATGGAGACACCCAGCTCAGTACATTTTTCAACAATAAAATTAATCTTATCCAGTTTTGGTATAGATTGAACAATAGTTATGTGCAGGGTAGGGGAGGGGTGTACTTTTTTATCGACAATCCCGGCAGTTAGCTGCTCTTTGGATATACTGCTTATTCTGGCACGATACTCATTACCCTTGCCATCCAGAACAATGATCTCATCATTTATTCCTAATCGAATTACCTTGATATGATGAAGATTCTCAGTGTCAGTAATTATGATGTGAGATTGGCTGATTTGAGATGAAGGGACAAAGAATCTGTTATGGTGCATAATTCTTCCTGCTCCTCACTTTTCCACTTTCTCTTTTTCTGCACTTATTTTTGGGTATGACTCCCTTCTTCCTGCCGCATTTCAATAAACAACTCGACTATCTTCGGGTCATGCTGTTCCCCGGCATTTTTCCTTAATTCCTCAATAGCAACCTCTTCTGTCAGGGCATCACGATATGATCTCTTTGAGGTCATAGCATCATAGGCATCTGCGACAGCAATTATGCGGGAGATTAAAGGGATATTTGCACCACTAATTCCGGAAGGATACCCATGGCCATCAAACCGCTCATGATGGTGTTTTATGCCAGCAACTATTTCCCCAATATGCTCTCTTGGATTAATAAGATGAATATCAAATATTGCCATTGCCTCTTCTGTAGCAACCATTGGTTCGACGATATGAACACCTTTGTCCGGGTGTTGTCTTATGCTTTCCCACTCCTCATTTGTCAACTTACCAGGCTTCCTTAATACCTCTTCAGGCACCCCAATCTTACCCACATCATGCAAGATAGCAGCCAATTGGATAATACCCAATTTTTCTTCGCTAAGATTCATCCTCTTTCCTATCTCTACTGCATAGGTTGTAACCCTATTGGAATGACCAAGTGTATAGTTATCTTTTTCGTCAATAGCTGAGGAAAGGGAGCTTATTGCTGATAGAAACATGTTCTGTAATTGAGAATAAAGCCTTGCATTCTGAACCATGGTTGATGTCATGGTGGCTAAGGCAAAGACTAATTTTGTATTAGGTGTATAAAATGGCTCTCCTGAGATCTTATCTCCAAGAACAATTACACCAATGGGTTGTTCCTTATAGATCATAGGGACACACATGATGTTTTTTATACCAAGTATTGTTTCTGATACAGTAGTATCTTCTGTCAGTTGGCAGACAATAGGCTGTTTTTTTCTTACACATTCACCAGCCAGCCCATTATTTGGTAAATATTCTCCCTTAAACTTATCTAATATCTCTGGTGAGAATCCCCTGGCAGCCTCGATAGTCATACATGACCGTTGTTCGTCAAAAAGAAGCAGGAAACCACATCTAACATCAAGGATATCTATTGCCTTATTAATAACCTCTATCGGCAGTCTATCTACATCAAGCATAGATCCCATACGGGTTGATACATCATAGATTAAGGATAACTCTTCATAGACATAAGAAATCTCTTTGGTCAGAGCTTCGAGTTCATGATTTAGTTTGCTTATTTTATCCATTTGCATGCACCATCCTTTTACAGAATTCTGAATTCTGACTCCTGAATTCTGTTATTATGCTTTACCAATCCTTGCATTTATTATATTAAGCAATTCTTTTGGTGAAAATGGCTTAGTTATAACATTACTTGCTCCAACAATAGATACAATCTCTTTCTCAGTTTCTCCAAATTCCATTGCAGTCAGAACAAATATATGAGTATTTGCCATATCTGGATCCTGTTTTAAGATTTTGATAGCTTCTATTCCATTCATCACCGGCATCATAATATCCATAATAATTAGGTCAGGTTTTTCCTTTTTAGCTATATCAACTGCTTCCTGTCCATTTTCAGCTGTAAATATTGTATATCCTTCATTACGAATCTTTTCAGCAATAATTCGCCTTATATGAACCTCATCATCTACAATTAATACTTTTTTAGTCATTGCGGCTGCCTCCTCTTTTGGTCTAACTCTGTCTGACTGGTCAGACTGGTCAGACCAGTCAGACTTAATCATTATTCCATTGCTTCATATCCATAGGTAGAATATTGTATCTTTTGTTTACTATCGACATGAGTACAATTTATCCTTATCTCACCGGTTGTTGATGAATATATCCAGCCACTATGATCAGTTATATCCCCTGTATCCATCAATCTATCAACATCAGTAGTATTTGTTATCATGGTTACATAGTCTGTATCCTTATGATTCGTCCCACTTCGCAAACATGTCTTTGGCATTTTATTCATAAAATGAGGGATAAAGGCAGGCATAGTAGTATTTGTATCAGATGGAGATGGTCTTTGTGTTTCATCTAACCTTTCAGGATAAAACCCACTATTCTCCGCATAATACCTTTTTACCTGCACCTTAAGATCCCTCAAGGCATCCTTTGTCTTTGCCTCTTTTGAGTTATCTACCCACATTGTTACTTTGGACATAACCACCAGAGATAGGATACCTACGATAACCACAACCACTAACAATTCTATCAGTGTAAAACCACTATTCTTTTGAGACAACCTTTTGATAAACGACATACTTTCCCTCCTTTTTTTTGTGACTCTGTCAGACCAGTCAGACTTGTCAGACAGAGTCGAACTTATTCTATCGAAAGAATAGCCTTAAACGCCTCATTTGGAATTTCAACGCTACCCATTTGTTTCATCTTTTTTTTGCCTAATCTTTGTTTTTCCCACAACTTTCTTTTTCTGGTGATGTCTCCGCCATAGCACTTAGCCGTAACATCCTTCTTGAAGGCTGCGATTGTTTCTCTGGCAATTATCTTTCCCCCAATGGCTGCCTGAATAGCTATTGCAAACTGCTGTTTTGGGATTACCTCTTTTAGTTTAACAGCAAGCTCCCTTCCCCGGGAATATGCCCGCTCATAATATGTGAGAAATGAAAGGGCATCAACCACATCTGCTGCAACCAAGATATCTACCTTTGTTATCTTTGTTGGCTTATATCCCATGTGTTCATAGTCAAAGGATGCATACCCACGGCTGACAGACTTAAGCTTGTCATAAAAGTCAGTCAATACCTCTGACAAGGGTATTTCATAGGTAAGCATTACCCTATTCCCCTCAAGATAATGGGCATCCTTCTGGATAGCCCGACGACTCTGCACCAGAGCCATGACCCCGCCAACATAATCAGATGGAACATAAATCATTGCCTTAATATATGGCTCTTCTGCAGAAGCTATCTCACCCGGATCAGGATAATGAATGGGATTATCTACCTGAAGCACCTCACCATTCTTCTTGGTAATAAGATACGGAACGCTCGGTGCCGTGGAGATCAAATCCAATCCATATTCTCTTTTCAACCTCTCTTGGATAATATCCAGATGAAGCAAACCAAGGAATCCACACCTGAACCCAAACCCTAAAGCTGAAGATGTCTCTGTCTCATAGACAAGAGATGCATCATTCAGCGATAACTTTTGAATAGCTACTACTAACTCCTGATAGGAAGAATTTATCCCTGGATATAAGCCACAAAAGACCATTGGTTGCGGCTCTTTATACCCTGGTAGCGATATTGTTGCCGAACAATCAGCCGTAGTAATAGTATCGCCTATTTTTGTGTCTGCCAATTCCTTGATACTGGCTGTCAGGTATCCGACCTCGCCAGTCATCAGACAATCCTTAGATTGCAATCCAAGGCAAAGGGTGCCAACCTCCTTTACCTGATAGACCTTGTTGTTGGACATCAACCTTATCTCCATCCCCGGTGTTACCTGCCCATCAACTACACGGATATAGACTACAACCCCTCGATAAGAATCAAACCATGAATCAAATATCAATGCTCGCAGCGGCTTGTGATAATCGCCTGTGGGCGGCGGAATCTTTTTGACAATTGCTTCTAAGATATCTTCAATCCCAATACCTTCTTTACCGCTTGCCAGAATAACATCGTCAAGCTCTATCCCAATAATCTCTCGTATCTGTCTCTTGGTCATTTCAAGGTCAATACTGGCTAAATCAATCTTGTTAATCACCGGAATGATTACCTTATTCATATTCACAGCCACATAAGCATGAGCAACGGTTTGAGCCTCAACACCCTGAGATGCGTCAACAAGAAGGATAATTCCCTCGGTTGCAGCCAGACTTCTTGAAACCTCATACATGAAATCTACATGTCCAGGTGTATCAATAAGATTTAAGGTATAATTTTTTCCATCCTTGGCAAGGTATTTCATGCGTATTGGATGTGCCTTGATAGTGATGCCCCTTTCTCGCTCCAGGTCCATATCATCCAAAACCTGAGCCCTCATTTGGCTTTTTTCAAGGGTATGGGTAATTTCTAATAACCTGTCAGCTAAGGTTGATTTCCCATGATCTATGTGAGCCACAATAGAAAAGTTTCTGATGTCTTCAAGCAAATTTTCTCCCCCCATTTAATTACAAATGAGCAACCACAAATGGTTACCCACTACTATTTACTACTACAAACCTTCGAGCATACAGAATATTTGCAACCTGTGCAATCATATCGAAGTATTTTACCATTTATCTGACAATATGT
>JBDRAP010000254.1:0-5795 GCA_043823615.1 bacterium | reverse complement strand
CTCTGTGTTCTATCCTGTCTATCCTGTCTATCCTGTCTATCCTGTCTATCCTGTCTATCTTGTCTCTCCCAATCTGCCACAAACCGTTTCAAACCAGCAATAGCAATCGGCTGATCCACCTTACCCCGCATACACTCTGTTTCACACGGATGGTTGCACACCCTGCCGCAGATACCGGGAAATGGATTTTCCCGTCTGATGAGGCTAAGTGCCTCTTTGTATTTTCCCTGGGCAATCAAGGCAACATAACCCTGGACGCTGATATTTAATGGACATCCAGCCTTACATGGAGATGTTCCCTTCTTGTCAATGGCAAATGCACCCGGAACCGCTTGGGCAAATGGTTTATATATTGCCTTTCTTTTAGAAAGCCCCATATTAAATTCATCCGACATTTCCACAGGGCAAACCGATGCACAATCACCGCACCCGGTACATTTAGTTATATCAATATATCGCGGCTTTCTGCGAACAGACACACTAAAATTACCCGGCTCACCCTCTATACCTTCAACCTCTGTTGTGGTCAAAAGTTTAATATTCAGATTGCCGGCAACATCCACTAACCGTGGTGACATAATACACATAGAGCAATCATTGGTTGGAAATGTCTTATCCAATTGAGCCATTTTACCGCCAATTGCAGGAGAATCCTCAACAAGATATACCTTAAACCCGGCATCCGATAGATCAAGGGATGCCTGCATCCCGGCAATGCCGCCGCCGATTACCAAAACTGAACCTGTTTTATTCTCCTTATTTATCACTATCTACCTCCAAAAATCGTTATCAAAATTATTTTCAGATGGATTCCAGATTCTTTAAGACTTGCTTTGCTAATACTAACATTCTTTCTGTCATGTTCTTATTAATCTCCACATTATCAATATAGTCAACAATATTTCTTGCCTTCTTGAGTTCATCAAGATTTTTTCCTATTTTTTCTCGAATTATGTCTTTTGAGTTTCTGTATGTATCTATAACTTTACTATGCACATTAAAATGTAAATTTTGGTAGCCAAGTTTATTTCTGGCTAAGCAAAATACTCCATAGTAGCTTCTACTTATAGCAGACCGCAGGCAAGATTCTTCTTCTCTCTTTACCAGTTCTTCAGAAAGATTGACATATTCTCTCCAATCAAAACTCATAACGGTTCCTCTGTAATACACAATTTGTTTTTTGTTTTATTCATGATATTAAGAAACCATGTTTCATCTAATTCATCCATTAATTTCCTCGCTTCCAGTGGTGAATAAGGAGATTTGATTACCACAAAAAGCTCATCATAATCTTCTTCCGGATCATGGTGTAATTCTAATTCAAGTTTGACATCATCCCGTGGGAAGATACGATAAATCTCTCTTGGTGCTTCCATGAGAATGGAAAGTAGAAAATCGTATTTTCCAATAAAATCTATTATTTCTTTGTTGCAGACTTCATAAAATTGATAAAGATAAGTGAATTCATCCCTATATCCTTTCTCTATTAATGGTGTTGGATTAATTACTACACCTTGCATTCTTTTTCTCCTGTAAACTTTCCTGCAAGCCATATTCCACCAAGGATTAAGCCTGCATTAGCAAGCCCCTTGAAAAATCTTTCCTGGTTTTTCTTAGTAATTGATTCCCTGAAGCCAGGCATAGTTACAGCCAATCTATGTTCTAATACATCTAATTTAGTAGGTGTATAAAAAACCTTAGGAAAGTTAGGGTATCCAAGAAGACCTTCTGGTTTCAGCCGTTCATCTATAATAAAAAGCATTGGTTTATCACTCTTAAAAGCCATTCCTGATTCTAAGTGAAACCATTCAAAAGCCTTAAGTCGTTTTTCCTGAAAGTTATAATCTCTCGGAGTAACTATCCCGATAAATGCATCAGCCTTATTGATTTGTTCGGTTATATTTTCTGGAATCTTCCATGGATCTTCAGAAAATACATCAATTCCTATCCTTTTAGTCTCAAATCCCCAAAGTCCCATCATCTTAACAATTTGCTCTACTACTGGCACATCTTCCTCTCGACTACTAAAGCTAATAAAAGCTGTATGCATTGGTTGAGGCGTAACCTCGATATATCCCCAATCAGATGTCCATAATACCCCCAAATTTTCCCAATCAACTGTATAATTGTTATAAATCCATGTCTCTAAGCCAAATTTCATCGTATGAAGACCTTGGAATGAAGGGAGTGTCATATTAAATTCTGCCAAGAAAGCTGACTCACCAGCAGCAAGATAGTTCTTCATTTTAAGTGGTTTTATGCCTGTCTTGCCTTCGACCCAGGAAGGCGCAATCGCTGCCTTAGAAAAATAAATTGCACTATCAGACAGATTTTGAACAATTAAACCTATCTTTATCTCCTTGCCTGGTTCACCTACAAATCTATCTACCTTTGGATATACTACCCATAATGCTTGTTCATTCTTCATGATTTAATCTTCTCCAACAATTCAGCCGTACTCACCAAATGTTTATTCAACCAGCTACCAACATCCTTCATTCCCAACGCCATCCCAATCACCTCAGTAAAATAAAGCACCGGCATATTTGCCCCATTTTGTCGCATTTCAAGGTTTGCCTGACACATAGGGCAGGCGGTAACTATGCACTGAGCACCAGCCTGTTTTGCCATATCTATCAACTTGGTGACCAAATCAACCACAATTTCACTCTGTGGCAAGGAGAGCCCAGCCCCGCAACAATCTGTCTTGTATGACCACTTTGTTACATCACATCCACATGCCTCAAGAAGTCTGTCCATAGATTGTGGCTGCTCAACAGAATCGAATCTATCCTTGTGTGACGGTCTGGTAATCAGACAGCCATAATAGGGTACAATCTTTAATCCCTGTAATGATTTTCTGACCATTTTGCGGATATTATCAATGCCAACCTCATGATAAATCACATCTAACAGATGTCTTGTCCGGATATTGCCTGCAAACTGCATTCCTGTGGACTGCTCCAATCCCTTTTGCTTATCAGCAGATGCCCTCAGTTCCTCGTCTGCTTGTCTTAAGTTATGATAGCAGGCAGAACATGGCACAGCAATATCCAACCCTTGTTTTTGGGCAAGCAAGATATTACGACCACTAAGCTGAACAGCCAAATCGTGGCAAAGGCTATGACCAGCACTTGCCCCACAGCAATTCCAATCCGGTATCTCCACAAGCTCTATGCCCAATGCCTGACATACAGCCTGCGTTGACTCGCCATACTCCTTGCCTGTAGAATGTAATGAACACCCTGGATAATATGAAAAACGCATTATTTACACCCCTTGTATGGTAGAGCAGGCTTCCAGCCTGCATACAGGCTGGAAGCCTGTGCTACAAACATCCGAGATACATCCCTTTTACCGGACATCTCTGGCAATATCTTCAATTTACCCTTAAGAAACATTTGCTGCCCCAGCTTCATATCCTGAAACAACTGTCTGCTCTTTAGTTTATACAGTCCAATTAGCTCCAATTCATGCACCCTGCCCCATTTTTTAACGCTGTTGAGAAATAACTGATGAAACATCATAATATTTGGCTCTTTTGATACCTTTTCACTCACAGCTATCTCGCGCAAGGTATCCATGAGATGTGGGATATCTATCTTCATCGGACATCTGGTAACGCAGGCTTGACACCCAACGCATAGCCAGATAGTAGATGAGCCAAGCACATTATCCTTGCGTCCCATCTGGACTAAACGATTAATCTGATTTGGCTTATAATCCATCCATGAAGCAATAGGACAGCCTGATGTACATTTCAGGCATTGAAGGCACTTATTCACATTTTCATGACTTTTTTCTGCTACTTGTTGAACAAAGCCCTTGTTCATATTATTACTCCTTTATTGGCATTTGACATTGAATAAATTATATCATATATCAAACAAATATGTCAACCAAAATATTTCTACTTGCACAGGTTGGACTGTTTCCACAAAATTTACAGAAGAGACGATAAAATAAGATTACCCATTGGAGATAAGAAAGAGCCACAATAAATCTATATATCGTACCCCTGTAGAGATTAAATCATACATATAGTAGCTCATGATTATTTTTTTTCAATTCATAACTATTAACAACCACACAGCGTTATAGAAATTGTTGCAAAACGCCATAAAAAAACCGCTTGACTTTTTTCTGGACTTAGGTATAATGGATAGTATTAAAAAACTGGAGGGACCCCCATCCCATGAAAAAGGTAGCCATTATTGCGTCCTTTTTGTGTCTTTTGCTGGTAAATTCAGCAGGGGCAGAGGAAGGAATACAAATTAGTTGTGATAAGGCTTCCTATTCTAATTATTCCTTTAACAGGTTTTTCTCCCGGGTAGTGATTCAAAATGCTTATCATCATAGAGAAAAATCTTATGGCTTGTATCCTTATGGTTACAACATATTTATCCCAATAAAATCCGGCATTGTTTCATGGATTGACAGATTTTATGTCTGGTTTGTTGTACCAGCAGCGATTAGTGGGATAGTCTTGTATGTACTGTGGGATATGAAGACAGTATTGAGAAGGAAAGAAGAATAGTGAAGGAAGCTCGCTATTATACTCCCAAAGAGAATAATATGGTTATATGCCATCTTTGTCCCCGCGAGTGTGTTATTAATGAGTGTAAAACAGGGATATGTCGTGGCAGGGTAAACCATGAGGGAAAGCTGTATGCTCAAACCTATGGTGAATGTTCCTCTATGGCCATGGACCCTATTGAGAAAAAGCCACTCTACCACTTCTATCCGGGAAGTCAAATTCTTTCCATTGGGACTACTGGATGTAATCTTAAATGTCAATTTTGTCAGAATTGGCATATTTCTCAAGAGGGTGTGCCCACTCAACAGGTAAGCCCGGAAGATATTGTCAAATATGCAAAAAAACACAACTCTATTGGTGTGGCTTACACCTATAATGAGCCATCCATCTGGTATGAATATGTTCTTGATACCGCAAAGATGATAAAGCAGGAAGGGCTAAAAAATGTATTGGTAACCAATGGTTATATTAATGAACAGCCCTTGCTTGAGTTGCTGCCATACATAGATGCGATGAATATTGATGTTAAATCCATTGAAGATAGCTTTTATCAAGAAATATGCGGTGGCGTGAGGCTAAATCCTGTCTTAAATACAGTCAAGTTGTCTAAGAAAAATGGGTGTTGGATTGAGCTGACAAACCTTGTTATCCCCACACTAAACGATTCCTCTCACCAGATAAACAATCTGATAGACTTGATATCAGAAGAAATTGGCAACAGTGTTCCCCTTCATTTTTCCAGATATTTCCCAAATTATAAGATGAACCTGCCGTCAACCCCACTTGCAACCCTGAAGCAAATATACCAGCAGTCTTTACAACGATTAAAATATGTCTATATTGGGAATGCCTGCGAGATTAATGGCGATAATACCTGTTGCCCAATGTGCAACAAGATAGTTATCGAGCGAAAAGGCTATTTTGTATCTCAGTATAACATAAAAGATGGGCGATGTGGGTGGTGTGATGCAGAGATAGATGGTCAATGGAAGGAATGAGGAAATTAAAAATTATGTAATACTCGAGTTCCAAGTTTTTGGTAGTGTCCTGATATAGCTTAATGAAAATATTTATAGCTGCAGGGTGCTATCAGTGTTACTTTCTTGTTCCTGCCGATACACAAGAAGCAACCACAAGGAGGTAACACCTCTGGCAGGTTGCAGCTACAAGAATCTAACACACAATAGGTGACCACAATGTAGCTGCAGGGTGCCAGGGGTGCTACTCCCTTGTCCCTGCTAATTTAAGCTATTCTGGG
>JBDRAP010000253.1:0-2721 GCA_043823615.1 bacterium | reverse complement strand
ACACTTCGTACAGCAAAACCTGGCCGTGCTTCTAATACCCTCAAACTCCTCTTTGCATTGTAAACACTTCATTTAACCCTCCTTATATAAGTCATTACAGATTCTACATTTTTTGGGTCAAACACCTTGTTATGTATGTCATTCCTTACCGTTTGAACCGCCTTCCCAGAAAAATCCGCAATATCCTTTACAGTGTAACAGTATTTCTTATAAGACTTCCCCTTCTTCCATCTATCCTTTTCATTAATCATAGTATTGTAAATATACTCTTATACAATAACTTTGTCAAGCCTTTTTGTTTTAGGGGTATGTGATAAGGGTATACTCTATTAAATATCAATAGGCTATCCCCCCGTAGGGTAGGCATGACGGCACCCCTAAAGTCTGGGCTGGTGGCTGGTAGTATATACACGAGGCTGGTGTAGGGATGGTAGGCTTTAAACAGATGAAGAGTCCGATAACGGTATTTATGTAAACTATATTATCCTTATTAATCAATCACTTAGCTTCTTAGGCTCATTATGTGGTACATCTATAACTACATCTTGTATGCCTTTGCTCTTAAGCTCTGCTCTTACTGACTTATCAAGGTTGATTACGATCTGGTTGAGGATGTTGATATTGCCAGTAGAACCGGCACTCATCTGCTTAAGTTTATCCTCTAAGATACCGATGCACAACACTCTTTGGTATAATGAAATCTTTTTCAAATCCTTAATGTCGAGTGAATTTACTAACTCAGACTGTAAATAACTAAAAATCTTATCCTTATTATCGAGAAAGTGTTTTAACCTTTCCTTACTATATCCTGAATCCTGTAATCGCTTAGAGACATTGGATCTTGTGCAGTTTAGCAGTTTTGCGATTTGTGTTTGATTGAACCCTTTTTCCGCAAATTCTATTAATGACTCTAAGGGTATGCCTTTCTGTGGTCTTGTGTCAACATCAGATACATTAGCCATACAAAGAAAATACTATTAAATTGAGATAAAGTCAAGGTTTTTTTGGAGGGCACAAAGTTTTAATTTTACGGTTCAGCATTAAGTTATACCAGGGTTACAACAAACTTTCTTTCTTTAATAACTGTTTTACATATATAGTAGGGAGTGTTATATCGAAATTTGTTTTAATAAGACTTGACAATAATGTATTACTATGGTATCTTACTTTATGGAGGTAAACATGGAAATAAAACTAAAGACTGTTAGCTGTAAAAGGTGCAGACACCAATGGATTGCAAGGATACCAGTTATTAAGGTTTGTCCGAAGTGTAAGAGTCCTTACTGGAATATTGAAAAGAAATGATACCAACATCGAGATTACGGCGATATTGGCTTGAAGAGGTAAAAAAGCGAGATAATTATAAATGTAACATCTGCAAACTTCAACTTGATAAACATACTTGTCTTGCTCACCACATTATACCCTGGCAAATAGGCGGGAAAGATATTCTTAATAATGGCATAACTCTCTGTAGGACTTGTCACAAGAAATTACATCTTAAATTAAAGACGCTAACACCAGAAAGAATAAAGCGCTGTCATATCATCAATCTATGGCCGTAACTTGTCGGTTATGGTAACCAAAATTGTCAGTGGTAATCGACAAATAACAATATCTTGTGCTGGCATTGTTTTCAGGGCTGTATTTTGTGGAGGTTAGTTGGTCTCGAATTTGCTTATACAATGGTATGAAACTCGAAAGAAGAGACATGGGGTTCGGGCGGTTTCAGTGGTATATAGACGGGGCAGTAACCCGGATGTCCGAGCCTGAAATCGTAGAGCTGTGCAAGACACGCGGTAAGGAGCACGAGCTGTGGGCTTTATGGGACAATCGTAGGTTTTTTTCGCTTGATATCTAAAGAAGGAGGTAGGGAAATGAGATTAGCTGAAACTCAAGACTCAAGGGAATGTAGAAGTTTCCTTGCTATGATAGGTAGACCATCATACAAGGAAATGATTATTTCTCTTTCAGAATCTGAGATGTCCGCGATAAAAACAGTGATCGGGATACTTGAAAGAGCAAGTAAGCTCAATGAGGATATCAATCCTGATATAAGGGCTCATGAAGATGTATTCTTCAGAGCTGAAACAGAGCTAAAAGAAATTTTAGAAGATTTTGGGAGGTAGGGAAATGAACCGAGACGACATAATAAAACAAATTGAGGAACTAAAAATCGAGAACATTGAGTTATCTCAGACGCTCAATGACCCAATTTATGGGACAACAAATCGGGAGATAATGGCTGAAAATATCACGAGCATTGAATTACTCTCGTTTGTTACAGCCCATGCAACCGAGCAGGAAATCCGCATTTGTCAATTGGCACTGCCTGGAAGAGTCTCGGTTATGAGGTGGGCGAAAAAACAAATGGAGGATTATAGACATGACCGAGCACGAATTTAAGCATGCGATGGGGGCAGCAAAAACATTTTCCGAGATAAGCGATCAGTATTTCTGGACCGGATATATACGGGGATTGCGCCGAAATTATCACGAGAAATTTGGCACAGACGCAGAACATGAATTGTGGATGTCCGCAGCCAGCAGCGATGATGAAACTCGGAGGATGCGAGGCATTGGGTATCAATGCGGATTCAACGGAAATAATATACAAATCACATTAAAAACATTATCGGAAGAGAGGATGCAAGTTAACGATCTCAAAATTCGTACAAAAATGTCCTGTAATGGGAAAGGATAAATAAGATGACAGAGATA
>JBDRAP010000252.1:0-2239 GCA_043823615.1 bacterium | reverse complement strand
AAACCGCTCCTTTTCCAGCAATAATCACTCCATCCTCTATTATCGCACTTCCACCAATAGCTACTTGAGCTACTAAGATACAATTTTTTCCAATCTTAACATTATGCCCAATCTGAACTAAGTTGTCAATCTTTGTCCCGTTTCCAATAATAGTGGATCCCATTGTTGCCCTGTCTATGGTTGTATTTGCTCCTATCTCAACCCCATCCTCAATGATAACATTTCCTACTTGTGGAATCTTATGGTGTATTTCGTCCACCTTGACATAACCAAAACCATCTGCACCAATAGCACACCCGGCATGAATAATCACCTTTCTTCCAATGATGGTATCAGCATAAATAGTTGCCTGACTATGGATGATTGTCTCATCCCCAATTTGTGCAGCCTTGCCAACATATACAAATGGATAAAGTATCACACTGTTGCCAATTATTGCCCCTTTGTCAACAACTACATGTGGGTAGATGGTTACATCCCTGCCCAATTGAACATCAGCAGCAATAATGCTTGATGGATGAATGGATGGGGTAGGTTTTTCCTGGGGATAAAATAGATTGAGCAACAGGGCTAATGCCAACTTTGGATTCTTGACTCGAATAGCCGGCAAGGGAGAATCGTTTGCATCTTCAGGGATGATGACGGCTGCTGCATAAACTATCTGCCTCAAGTGTTTAGGATTAACAACCACAACTATCTGTTCCTTGCCATGGGTGTTACCTTCGCCAGAGGAGCTCCCTTCTTTTGCTTCATCCAGACCAGATACACCGGATATTTTAATATCCGGAGAACCAATCAATTCTCCTCCAACTAATTTTGCTATTTCCGACAGGGTAGTTATCATCGTATAAATCTCCACAGTTATGAACATTCGGTCATGCAGTCAGGGTGTGTTGTCTCCCTCTTGGGCTTTTTACTGTAGGAACTGAGGGAAAAGGGGCTTTATTATCTCAAAAGATTCTGCAAGCTTAAACGCTCGAATACACCTTTGACAGCTTTCACATCTGCCGCACATCGATGCTTCCCCCAGATAACAACTCCACAAAAGATGAAAAGGGGCAGATATTTGTTTTCCCAATTCTACTATTTCCTTTTTATTCATCTCTTGAGTAAAACTCATTACCTGAACCTTCCGTAAGGTAGAAAAGGACAGCGATTGATTAATAGCCTGAACAAATTCAAGGCTATTATCCGGGAATGTTTCTGCCTCTTCCCTGTTGAACCCGACCACAATCATATCTGCATCCATTTCTTCGGCTAATGAGGCAGCAATATTAATAAAGACACCATTTCGATTTGGTACCCAGACAGACTTGGCTGTCTGGATTGGGTCGCTTTTTTCAAAGTTGAATTCTGGAACATCTTGCTGCAAGGATGCCCCTACCTGTCCCAGCCAATCCAATGAAATTACACGATGTGGAATGCCCAAATACTCACACACCCTGCCTGCTGACTCTATTTCCTGTTTTCTTGCCCTTTGTCCATAATCAAAGGTAACGCACAACAATACCGTTGTTTGTTGAACAGCCATAGTAGTAGCTACCAAGGAATCAAGTCCACCAGAAAGTAGGCATATAGATGATTTTTTAAGCATTTTATTACCCCTCATTCGTAATAGTTCACCGCAGAGACGCAGAGGCACAGAGAATGGAAACTAATCTCAGATCACAGAAAAGATAATTGGTAAGGCAAGTTGATTTGCCGGTAGTTTGCAATGTCAATTTCAATGTTTCTGTCTTAAGAGATGGAATCAATCGTATGTCTAATAAACTTTAAGTTTATCTCTGTGTCTCTGCGCCTCTGCGCCTCTGCGGTTAGCTGAACGGTTACCCTCATTATTAATCTGCCGGCTATCCTGATTAATTACAGTATGCCCCATATTTTGTTGGTGTTTCCCAAACCCTCACCTCTGTAACAGGTATATTTGGAAACAGAAGTGTTAATTGTGTATAGATGTGTTCAGCAATTATCTCTGAGGTAGGGTTTTTATCGAAAAATTCAGACAACTGATTAAGGTATTGATGGTCAAGTGGCTGAATAACCTTGTCAAGGGCATTTTCCATATCCCTGAAATCAACTACTATTCCCAATTCATTGAGGATATTGGAGCAGGCTATTATCTGTATCCGCCAATTATGTCCATGTAGTCTTTGACATTCGCCCTGATACTTATTGATATGATGGGCTGCACTAAATTCTCTTTCAACCATTACTTTATACATATGGATTCCCCTTGCCT
>JBDRAP010000251.1:0-10649 GCA_043823615.1 bacterium | reverse complement strand
GGAGAATTGGAGAATTGGAGAAGAATTCTCAACATATTGTAATGACATATCTTTCCCCACTTCTCCATTTTCCCCTTTTCTCCTTTTTTACACATCTGTATAATTTACTATCCTCTTTTTCCTACCAATGACTGACCGATTACTTGTATATGTAAGATGTCTTCTTGTTGTTACATTTTTTTATTGCAATCTATTAGATATATGATATAATTATATTGTAACTATTCAGGTGTAAGAATGGTTAAGGTAGGGATACGGAGGTGCTCTCCTCTTGTGGTCGCCGTCTTCACTGCCTAACATGTTACTAAGTTTGTGATTATTGGAGGATAGATGCGATTTATTTTTTTATCGGTTGTTTTGATAACATTATCTACATATGTTTATGGCAATGAAATATCTGCTAATCAATCATCTTATGATGAACAGTCCATTCAAGACCTGTCAGAAATGACAACTCTTATCTCTGATCTGGAAAATAAAGATGAAGCCATACGAATGCAAGCAGCCATAACCCTGGGAGATAGTATCTCTGGCAGTAAGGTTCATGCTAATAAAGAGGCAGTTGCTGCCCTAATCCATGCTTTGAATGATCCCAAGTGGAGGGTAAAGAGAGATGTTATTATATCACTGGGCAAGATTGGCTCTGCTGCTGCTATTCCTGCCTTGATTGAATGCCTTAACGATGAAAACTGGATAATTCGGGGCAAGGCTGTTCATGCCCTTGGTGAGATAGGCTCTGTAGAGATTGCTGATGCAATTATTCATATGTGCAAGGACAAGGATGAGTCTGTCCAAAAAGAGGCGATAACAGCGTTGGGCAAGATACGAGCAGCAAAGGCAATACCCCTGTTAATTGATATACTCATCCATTACACAGAAGATAGAGATAACACCTCTGATAAATATATGAATCTGGCAGCATTATCTCTGATAAAGATAGGTACACCGTCAACTATTCCACTGCTTCGAATACTACGGGATAAAAATCCTCAGGTACGGCAATATGTGGCTTATGCATTGGGAGAAATTCGGGACACAAGGGCAATTTTACCCCTGATGGAGGCATTGTTTGAAGAGGATGAACTTCCTCGTCGTGATATTTCCTCTGCATTGGTGAATATGGGAACAGCTGCTGTACCTGTATTACTCCCTTATATGGATACCAATGATATGGATCTAAAGGGATGCCTGATCTGGATATTAGGAGAGATTGGGGATAAGCAGGCAACACAACCATTGATACAGTTTTTAACCTCTGCCAGGGGTGCTACCTCTGTCAGAAGTGCTACTTTTATGGACAATCAGTCTAACTTGAAAAAGACTGTGTGGGCATTAGGAAAGATTGGTGATAAAGAGGCATTGCCAATATTAATCTCATGGTTGAAAAATGATTATAAATTAGACGAATCGGTTATTATTGCCCTTGGCAGGATAAGTGATGAAAAAACTGTGAGACTGTTTGTATCTGCCTTGCGAACTGGTGATACAACAAGTCTTCCATGGGAAGAGATTAGTGACCTCGGAATTGATATGTTAATTATTGCAACACAAGATCGGAATGTAGAAATTAGAAGGTGTGCTGTTGCTGCATTGGGAAAGACTCACAGCAAGAGAGCTGTGGAACCACTGATAGCCCTGTTAAATGATGATGACTGGAGGACACAAAGAAATGCGGTGATTGGTTTGGGCGAAATAGGGGAAATAGCTGATAAAAAAGCTGTACCCCATTTGATAAATTTTCTGAATCCAGATACCCTCTGGACGATTAAGGGTAATGCTGCAATTGCTCTGGGTAAGATGAATGATCTATCAACAATACCTCAGCTTATCCAATCATTAAAGGATGAAGATAGCTTTACCCGTGCATGTGCAGCTGAGGCACTCAGCAACTTAAATAGTAAAAGTACTCTGACAGTAGATGAGATAATTGTCCCTTTAATTGAGTTATTGAATGATACTGATCCCTCTGTGCAAGAGGCAGCTGTATCTGCCCTGATAAATATAGGCTTATCCTGTATTCCTTGCCTGCTTAAATCCATTGACAAGACAAATACCAACCCATCAACCACAAATAACCCCCAACCCCCAAACAAAATACATGCCTTTACTATCTTCGGCAAACTACATGCTGTTCAGGCAGTGGATATGCTGATTGATAATCTATCGCCAGAGGGAGCACCTACTAATAAAGATAAAAAAATAGTTGGCAAGGCTGCCTGGGCTCTTGGCGAGATAGGTGATAGAAGGGCAATTGAACCATTGATTGAACAACTAAGGAATAATACACAAAATACACAACCAGAGATACTATCTTTGGTTATAGAGGCTGTGGGTAAATTGAAGGGGGAGAAAGCCATTCCATATCTGATAGGATTCCTTCAGCAGGAGGAGGGATCTCCTTTAACAGAGGGGGAAATAGCCTCCATTACCACTGCAGCACTGGTCAATATCGGTACCCCTTGCGTACCATCTTTAATCGAGGTATTATATTATGGGAATGATACGGCAAGGGCAAATGCAACCCTTGCCCTTGGACAACTAAAGGATAAACAGGCTGTTTCTGCACTAACGGCAATGCTTAAGGATGAGGCATGGTATGTCCGCGCTGCAGCGGTTATTGCCCTTGGAGAAATAGCTGACAAAAGTGCTCTTGGACCATTGGTAACAGTAGCTATGGAAGATAAGAATGAGGATGTACGGGTATATGCATCGAATGCCCTTGGGAAGATAGATGATGATGAGGTGATTAAATTTTTGATGATTGCCTTAGATGATTCAAATCCAGACATTCAGTTTAATGCTGCCCTTGCCTTGGGCGAACGAGGATATATAGAAGGAATACGACTGTTAATTGAGTATCTCAATGCCAAAGATTCATCGATTCGGAAGATAGTAATTAACAGACTGACTAAGATAGGTAAAATAGCTATTCCAGAATTAATTAAGGCTATGGGACATAAAAACAATACCATTCGCAAGGTAGTTACAGATATATTGATCACTATGGGAGATGATGCGATTATCTCACTTCTTCAAGTTCTACAGCATCAGGATGGTAACCATGAGATCGTTCGATGGTATGTGGCTATTGCCTTGGGAGGCCTTTTGGAAAAGACACAAGACATAGTATTACAAGAAAAAATAATCATGGCATTGAGCAACAATTTGAATGACGACAGCTGGTATGGGCGTGGTGGAGCAGCAATTGCTTTGGGGAATATATCTACCAATCAAGATGCCTTGGTTGAGGCATTGCTCAAGGGATTAAATGATGTAAATGGTGTTGTTCGAACAACAACCGTTGAAGCCTTAGGCAAAATAGGTGCTCCACGAGCATTAAAGATGCTGACTATCCTCTCCAACAATGATCCGGAATCATGTGTCAGGGCAGCTGCCAAAGCAGCTATCGCCAGAATACAAAAACAAGTAGAGTAGAAGAATATAGAATCCAGCAGTGGAGACGAAATAAGCATCTAATGCATTAAGATAAGGAGGAAAAAAATATAATGTATTACTTAAGGTTCATACTATTATTTGCAGCAATATCAGTATCTTTTTCTCAGCCAATATATGCTGAAGAGCCGGAAAGGCTCATGCTGGATAATGGTCTTGTGGTTATTTTTAAGGAGGTTCATACATCCCCACTTGTTGCCGTGCAATTATGGATAAAGACAGGTAGTATTCATGAAGGAGAGTATCTGGGAAGCGGAATATCTCACCTTATTGAACACATGCTGTTTAAGGGCACAAAAAAGAGAGGGGTAGGGGATATAGGTCGCCAAGTGAGTGCAGCTGGGGGTGAAATGGGGGGATATACCTCTATGGATAGAACGGTTTACCACATGGTTATGCCAAAGGACAAGGCTGAGACAGCCCTGGATATATTGGCTGATGCGGCTGCAAATGCAGCATTTGACCAAAAAGAGATGGAAAAGGAAAAGGATGTTATTCTCAGGGAGATGGATATGTGTGAGGATGACCCGGATAGGTATCTTTCAAGAAAGATATGGCAGGAGGCATTTTCTCATCATCCATATAAATATCCTGTGATTGGATATAAGGAGATATTTTCTAAGCTGACTAAGGATGATCTGTTAAAATATTACCAGCGATTCTATGTGCCAAACAATATGATTCTTTCTGTTGTGGGTGATTTTAATAAAGAACGGATGCTATCAGATATAAACAAATACTTTAAGGAATTAAAAAGAAACTCAATATCTCCAGTATATATCCCTCAAGAGCCTGCACAGATTGGCAAAAGGATGTTTGAGGATGAGAATGATATAAAGGGAGCACGACTGGAAATTGTTTTTCATATCCCGGACATCAGAAGCAGGGATCTTTATCCATTGGATGTCATGGCTCTTATCCTTGGTCATGGTGCGTCATCAAGGCTTTATCAGGCATTAAGAGAAAGGGAAAAGATAGTATATTCAATTAATGCCTGGTCATATACACCGCAGTATCCAGGGCTTTTTGGGATTAGTGCTGTACTGGAAACAGAGAATCTACAAAAGGCTCAAGGCAGTATCTTGAAAGAGATTGAAAGATTGGCTCAAGGGGATATTAACGATGAGGAAATGGAAAAGGCAAGGCAAATGGTTATTGCCTCATCTATTTTTTCTAAAGAAACAGTCGAATCTCAAGCCTCAGACATTGCCTCTAATGAATATGTTTGTGGAAATGTTAATTTTAACAGGGATTATGTGGAAGGGGTGAAGGGGGTAACCAAACAAGATATTATTCGTGTTGCCAAACAATACCTTTGCGAGAACAATCTAACGATTGGTATCTTAAAGCCAAAGATTAAAGAAGAGGTAATAAGTCCAAGTATACAAGTAAAAGTAGAGCCAACAATTCAAAAGTTTGTCTGCGGGAATGGATTGGTTTTGTTGGTACTTGAGGATGATAATCTACCGATTGTCTCTATAAGTGCTGTATTTAAGGGAGGGGTATTGTTTGAAGAAAAGGGGAAGGAAGGGGTATGTAACCTTTTGCAAAAGACGATGCTCAAGGGCACTAAAAATCGTACCGCAAAACAAATAGTTGAGGAAATAGAGTCGAAAGGAGGAGGCATTTCAACCTATGGCGGCAATAATAGCCTTGGTTGCTCTGTTAAGGTCTTAAAAGAGGATATGAGTATGGGGTTCTCATTGCTTTCAGATGTCTTGCTTAACCCATCTTTTCCAGCCGAAGAGATGGAAAAGGAGAGAGGAGCAGTCCTTGCTGCGATCAAATCGCAGGATGATGACCCATTTAATTATGCGGTGAGGATTTTGCGGGAGAATATGTGGCAAAATCATCCCTATCGTCATAACAGCCTTGGTACCGGGAATTCAGTAAAAGAACTAACTCGTGATGATTTGACTGCCTTTCATCAGGCATTTTGTCAGCCGGGGAACATGGTTCTGGCTGTTTTTGGGGATGTGAAGGCACAGGAGATAAGGCAGAGGGTTATGAGGATATGGGAAGGGGTAAAGGGGCATAATTTATCACCATATTCCTTGTTAGATGAGCCTGAGCAAAAGGAAGCAAGACAGGTAGTCCATGAAAAGGATAAGGAGCAAAGCATTATCCTGCTTGGGTATCCCGGGATAGGGGTAGGGGATCCAGACAAATATGTCTTTGATGTGATGAGTTCTATCCTTTCCGGCAAGGGATCCAGACTCTTTGTCAACCTACGGGATAAATATGGCTTAGCCTATTATGTTGGTGTGTTTTCTATACTTGGGCTTGACCCTGGTGCGTATGTTTTTTATATTGGCACAAGCAAAGAAAGAATAGATGCTGCCTTGGATGGAATAAAAAAGGAAGTAGGAATGCTGAGGGATGAAGCCGTAACTGATGAGGAATTATCGAGGGCAAAGGCATCCCTGATTGGCGAGCACTGTCAGTCCATGGAAACGAATTCTGCCCATGGGTTTGATTGTGCCTTAAATGAATTGTATGGGCTTGGATATGAAGAGGTGGACAGGTACTCAAAAAAGGTTAACGAGGTTACTAAGGATGATATAAAACGGGTGGCAAATAAGTATTTGCAAGATAATAAATGTACTGTGGTTATTGTCAGGTCGGAAGATAAGAAGTTCTGAAGTTTGGAAGTTTATAATTTCTGAAATTATGAACTTCAAGATTAGCCTGTATGGTTATGCAAGGTGGACAGGGCTTATTCCTGTCTGAAGACAGGAATTGAGTTTCTCTAACTAATGGAAGGAAAATTACCTCCAAAACAAATGAAATTAGCTTTAGCATGGGCAGAAATACATAAAGAAGATTTATTGGCAGATTGGGAATTAGCTTCAAACGGAGAACTTCCATTCAGAATTGAACCATTAAAATAAAAGAGGTGTATAATGTATTTATCCGTAGTAGAAGTAAAACCATTTGAGAATTGTAAATTATTATTAACATTCGAAAATAAAGAGAAAAGAGTTTTTGATGTATCTCCATATTTTAAAATAGGAAAATTTTCTGAATTAAAAAATACTTCTTTGTTTGATACTGTAAAAGTAAAATTTGATTCTATTGAGTGGGATAATAGTTTAGATATTGATCCAGAATTGCTATACGAAAAGAGCATAAAGGTAAATGAAAAATAATCAGGAGTAAAGATTTATGTTCACAGAAATATTTGGCGAAACAGGACTATTGTCAGAAAAGCTGAATAATTATGAATTCAGGCCACAACAATTGATCATGGCAAACAAGATAGGAGAGGCAATCAGAAATAAGGAACACCTGATTGTTGAGGCAGGTACAGGTACAGGCAAGACGCTATCCTATACCGTACCCTTTATTTACTGGACATTAAATGAAAAAAAACGGGTGGTTATCTCTACCTATACCAAGGCACTTCAACAACAATTGATGAACAATGATCTGCCCTTGCTGAAGAAGATACTTGGCATTGATGTTAAGTATGCCTTGTGTATGGGGAGTGAGAATTATCTGTGCCTCAGAAGGTTTTTTCGGGCACATGGGGATGTTGCCGGGATATTTGAATCCTTAAAAGAGGTGGAGGAGTTCAGGCATCTGGATGAGTGGCGAAAGACTACCAAAACAGGATTAAGGCACGAGATTGACTTTGAGATAGCGAGTAATGTCTGGACAAAAATATGCCGTGAAAATGAGCTGTGCCTGCACCAGAAGTGTGAATATAAAGAGGAATGCTTTTATAACAAGGCACGAAAATTACAGAATCAGTCGCAGATACTTGTAGTTAATCACCATCTGTTTTTTGCTAACCTGATGGCAAATAATATGCTCCTGCCTTCCTATGACGGGGTTGTGTTTGATGAGGCACATAATCTGGAGGATGTAGCTACAACCTATCTTGGGGTTGATGTCTCAAATAGCGGTATCCGATACCTGCTTGATTCATTTCATGTCTCTGCCAGAGGTGCTGCCTCCGCCAGAGGTGCTACCTCCGCCAGAGGTGCTACCTCCGCCAGAGGTGCTACCTCACAAACCCAAAAAGGGCTGATATCAAGATTGAAAATAGATGATGCTGAAATTATTCATCAGGTAGGTGAGGTAAGGTTTGCTGCAGACCAATTCTTCTTAAATATTCATGAATTATTTGGTAATAATGCTCAAACTGTGAGACTAAGAAAGAAAAACTTTATAAATAACATTATAAAAGAGCCGATATTATCTTTGGTATCAAGCCTGAATAAACTTAAAAAAGCCATTAATACCGAAGTAGAATTAGTTGAGATTGATGCCTTTATCGAACGGCTGCAAAAGGTAAATGATTCGATTGAATGTATCATCAATCAGAGCCTTGAAGACTTTGTTTACTGGATAGAAACAACCAAAAAGAAAAGGTATACCAGGGTAGTACTTCACGCCAATCCAATAAATGTGGCTCAACTGCTTAAGGCTGCTGTCTTTGACAAGATAGCCCCTGTAATCCTGACATCCGCTACCCTGACGACCAATAAATCATTTGACTACATCAAATCAAGGCTTGGATTGGATACAGCATCACAAATTATCCTTGATTCACCATTCGATTATACCAGACAATCTCTCCTTTATATTCCTTCGCACATGCCTGACCCAAGAGAGGATAGGTATATTGAATGTGCTGCTAAGGAAATAGAGGGGTTGCTAACCCTGACGCATGGTAAGGCATTCATCCTTTTTACCAGTTATTCTATGTTGAATAAACTTCATGAAATAGTTGCAAAAAGCCTGCCTAATTTCAATCATATCAAGCAAGGAGACTTTCCGCCAGCAAAGGCTATAGAAATGTTTAAGGCTCTTGACGGCTCAGTAATATGGGGAACAGCTACCTTTTGGCAGGGGGTAGATGTGCCGGGTAAGGCTTTACAATGTGTGGTAATTACCAGAATTCCCTTTGCTGTTCCAGACGACCCGATAATAGAGGCAAGGGTTGAGTACCTCAGGGGACAAAATATTGAGCCCTTCTGGAATTATCAGGTGCCACAGGCAATTATCATGACCAAGCAAGGATATGGAAGATTGATTCGGCATGGTGACGACTTTGGGGTAGTGGCAATCCTTGACTCAAGGATTCATACCAAGGGTTATGGCAAGCTATTCCTCCAATCTCTTCCACCCTCAAAACGGGTGGAAGGCTTAAGTGAGATCGCAGGGTTTATGGGAGTAGGGTAGGGGCGAACGGCCGTTCGCCCCTACTGATTCATGATATTTGCCGTAGGGGCAGGCCCCCCCGTGCCTGCCCTCGTTTTCTCACACACAAATTCACCAGTAGCACAGGCTTCCAGCCTGTATGCAGGCAAGATGCCTGCTCTACTCTGCCTGCCCCTCTGTCTCACCCACAAATTCAGGGGAGAAGGGGAAAAAGTGTCATGAACCAGTGATGTACAATCGAATTTAATGGGACGCAGATTGAGCAGATAAAGCGGATGAAAATCCAAGACACATTGTACCCGAACATCTGAACCCTTGAACTTTTGAACTTTTGAACTTCTGAACACGCAAGCCTTAATCAACTATTCCAATCTTTCCCACTGCCTTTTGTCCATTGTTGTTGGTAATGAGATAGATGTAGATACCTGAGGCTATATCCTTGGAATCTATCCTCCAGACCTCTTTATCTGTTTGGTTTGTGTGATTAAGCTCTGCTATCAACTCGCCACTTATGTTGAATATTTTTATAGTTACCTGTTCAGTCAGATTTCCGAAGGTGATGCCATGAGACTCGTGTTTCTGAAAAATGAATGGACTTGGATAGACAATTACATCATTAAGGTCTGCTATTTTTAGTTCAAGTAAGGTGAATGCAGACAAGTGTGTCACATAAGCACCGGCTACATTTTTTGCCCCATCGACCAATGTAGGAAGTGCTTTCCATGCAATACCTTCCCATTGATAGATAATCAGATTTTCCTCCTTGATCTGTGTCCCATCAACCTTGCCATCATTATCAACATCTGCATAGGCTAAATGGATGGCAACTGTGCCTATCTGACCCGTTCGTGTGCCAACCTCATTGCCAAATTCATCCCTGAGTGCGATGTTATAAGCTATCCCTGTCCCCTTAAGTTTTCCTGGTAGTAATTCAGAAAGTTGGGTTGATGTCCCAATATGCACGGTAATAGTTGCTGTTCCCAAATCACCCTGGTCAAACTCCACGCTTACCCCTTTATCTGTTACTATTACCCCTCCTTGCTGACTGTCGATAAAGACCTTGATTTCTTTTGTTGCCTTCACTGTCTTGTATGTTACGGTGATTGTATCTGTTCCCCCTTCTATCGATTTCGTGATTGTCCCTGTGCCTGTACATGTTCCTGAGACCAAATTGATTATCCCCGGTAGAATAGAATTTGTAGTATTGGTTACAGCCACAGTGCCTGAATATGGGTTGCCATCGCTGTCATACAGGCTGACTGTCAGGGTGAATGCAGCAAAGGTTGTGGTTGTTTGAGGTATAGTAAGATTAAGATTAACAAATGCCCCTGGTGTAACCCCTACTATAGCGGTTGCGACTATTTCGTTGGTTATTGTTCCTGTGATAATCCATGTGCCTGTCTGTCCTGCATGGTAGGCATTAACGCTCATTGTGCCCACTGGATCATCTTCTGACCATGTAACCTCTTTAGTCGCATCCCATAAATTACCATCTGAATCCGTTGCTATTGCCTTGTATTCCTTGCTCTCGTCTGCAGTCAATGTGCTTGTCTCAGGAACTATCCTTAGATTTACCATTTTGCCATGAGCAACAGTAACAGCCTCACTACTGTCTGTATGAACACCATCAGTAGCAGTAATCGTGCCTATTCCTGGTGTAGTTGAGTCAAAATAGGTTTGTGTACCATATCCCGGTGTACAATTCCCAATTCCACCCTTAACCGTCCATGTGCCGGCAATATCTCCAATCAGGTTATGGTCTGCATCATAACCCCTGAGACAAAGGGTAAAGGTATCGTCTGTGGTGGTTTGGGTTGCTACTGCCTCTGTGCCGTCAGGATACTCTATGCGAATATGGTCAAGTGCTCCTAAGCTAACCGTGATCAGACCTGTTGTGTCTCTATAAGACCCATTTGTAGCCGTGATAGTGCCTTCTCCAAGTTTGGTCGGAGCAAAACAGGTTTTCGTGCCATATTCCTGTTCACATTTCTGAAGTCCACCCTCAACCGTCCAGTTGCCAACAATAT
>JBDRAP010000250.1:0-2927 GCA_043823615.1 bacterium | reverse complement strand
GCTTCCAAAGAGAAGAATAGGCAGTGTACCCAGGGCAGACGCTGCATAGCAAACACCCATCCCACAACAAACCTTACTCAACTCCTCAGTTACCAGACAAAGCTCAAACACGCCACCGCCAAATCCACCATACTCCTCCGGCAGATAAACCCCAAAAAGGTCTGAGGAGGCAAGCGTATTCATTACCTCCCACGGAAACTCCTCTTTTTCATCAAGCTCTGCCACATGCGGTGCCGCCTTTTCCACTGCTATTTTAGCAGCCAGATCCTTAATCATCTGTTGTTCTTCTGTTAGAAAATAATTCATCACACACCACCCTCTGCATCTTTGCCAATTATTTGTATGGCATGATATGCTGCATTCTGTTCAGCCTCTTTCTTGTTGCTGCCCTCTCCTGCTGCTATCACATTACCCTTTACAGAAACCGTAATCTCAAAAAATTGTCGATGGTCCGGTCCCCTTACCCTGACTAATTTATACACCGGCAAGCACTTATTCTTGCGTTGTGTATATTCCTGAAATTGTGTTTTATAATCTTGTACATATTCATGCGTTGAGACCAACTCTACTTCTTTAGCTAATTGGTGAAGAACAAACTTACGGGAAGGCTCAAAACCCATATCCATATACATTGCCCCAAGCACAGCCTCAAAGGTATCAGCTAAGATAGAATTTCTTTTTCTTCCACCAGTATTCTCCTCGCCCCTACCCAATAGCAAAAATTCTCCTAACCTCAATAGCTTTGCCTGTTGAGCCAGCATAGCACGGCTAACAACCATTGCCCGTATCTTAGCCAGTTCACCCTCTGGATATTCAGGATATTTTTTATAGATATATTCACTAATAGCAAGGCTTAAAACTACATCCCCAAGAAACTCTAACCTCTCGTTTTGCAAGGTACCCTTTTCTGCCTCATAGGCATAAGAGCTATGGGTCAATGCTTGATTTAATATATCCTTGTTATTAAAATTTACACCTAATATCCCCTCTAATTCCTCAAGCTGCTTTAGTCTTGTTTCATCTATCATTTACATTCTCCTGTACAATTCTTCAACCTGTGCAATTAGCAATCTGTGAATATAATACCTCATTTCTAACCATTCATTCAAGAATACGGCAATAACTGTAACTCGCTAATAAAACAATAATCGCGTTGGTTCTTAGAGATGAATGACTGATTCAACATAATAGCCGTAGCAGCAATCAGCGAATCAGGTATTGCTAACCCATGACTCAACCGATACCGATGTAGCAGGTTAATCGCTGTATCAGATATCTGTTCATTCAGCTTGAGCAATTGAAATCGTTGCAGAAAATGTTCCGTGTTTCGCAATTCAGTTTTATTACGACATCCGACAAATAACTCCATTTTAGTAATCACGCTAATTGCCAATATAGACTTTTGTTCAATGTTATTCAAACAATTAATCGCTTCACTAACTTGCAACGCTGCATCAATTATAATATCAGTATCCACGATTATTAATGCATTCACAAACTATGCTCCCATTCACATTGCCGCAAACTTCGCACCCAAGCAGTACTATTCTGCAGATCTTTACGCTCACGCCACATGCCTATAAATGGCTCATCAACTAACATGGTTTGTTTCGTCTTGATCATCTGCCATGTTAGATACTGTGTTTTCAGAAAAGCCACAAAGTCAACAACTTGTTTCTGCGCTTCCGGCGGTAAAGATGTTATCTCCTGAGCGATCATTGCTGTCTTCATACCTTTCATCCTCTCTCTGTGAACTATCAGCACAACACTGTGATACGCTTCAAATCATCATCAGATCACAAGCCTACGAACCACCAATACCGCATTATGCCCGCCAAATCCAAATGAATTTGAAAGACAGACATCAATCGACACCTTTCTTGCCTGATTTGGAACATAATCAAGATCACACTCCGGATCTTTTTCCTGATAATTTATGGTTGGTGGAATTATTCCGTCCCTTATGCTCAAACAGCAGGCTATTATCTCTACTGCCCCGCCTGCTCCCAGAAGGTGTCCGGTCATAGACTTTATAGAGCTTATCGGTATTGAATAGGCTCGTTCACCAAATACAGACTTTATTGCCATGGTTTCAAACCTATCATTCAAAGGGGTTGATGTACCATGACTATTGATATAATCTATATCATCAGGGGAAAGTCCTGCATCAGACAATGCGGCTTGCATTGCCCTTGCCCCACCCTCACCGCATGGAGCAGGGGAGGTAATATGATAGGCATCACCTGTCATGCCATAACCAGCAACCTCTCCATAGATATAAGCACCCCTATTTATTGCATGTTCTAAGGATTCAAGGATAAGCACACCGGAACCCTCACCCATAACAAACCCATCCCTTCGTTTATCAAAGGGGCAGGAAGCCTCTTCCGGGGGGCAATCCCTGCTGCTTAATGCCCTCATATTGCCAAACCCGGCAATGGATAAAGGGGTAATGGCTGCCTCAGTCCCTCCGGCAATCATCACATCTGCCTTGCCACAACGGATAAGATTTGCAGCATCTCCAATAGCATGTGAGCCTGTGGCACAAGCTGTAACCACAGCAGAATTAGGACCCTTGGCACCAATCATAATAGAAACCATCCCTGAAGCCAGATCAATAATCATCATCGGAATAATAAATGGTGTTACCCTTCTCGGACCCTTTTCTGCCAAAACCTTTGCTTCTCGTTCAATCGTACTTACCCCGCCAATCCCAGAGCCAATATACACCCCTACCCTGGTGGCATCTTCCACAGACATATCAAGCCGTGCATCAGATACTGCCTGCATCGCTGCTGCAATAGCCAACTGGCAAAACCTGTCTGTATGCTTGATATCCTTTTTATCCATATAAAGGGATGGATCAAAACCACGAGCCTGTGCTGCAATTTGACAAGGAAAACCCTCAGGATCAAAGGCATCTATCC
>JBDRAP010000249.1:0-14416 GCA_043823615.1 bacterium | reverse complement strand
ATTAGACTATCAACCGATACCATTGCACCAGCACAAATAAATCTTACATTAGGAACAATTGGGCAGACATCTGTTGTTCTTCAGTGGACAGCCACTGGTGATGATGGATACACAGGCATAGCCAACAAATATCAAGTTCGTTATTCTATTAACCCTATCCATGAGTCTAACTGGCTTCAGGCAGCCATTGTCTCAGGTGTACCTGTACCAAAATCAGCCGGTACAGCTCAGCAGATGACGGTACAAAATCTCTTGTCCAGTACAGGTTATTACTTTGCCATAAAGGCATCTGACGAGGTGCCAAACTGGTCAGAGATATCAAATATTGTTGCTGCCACTACCCTTGTGCCAAGCACAGCAACCCTCAAGTGGCGGAATAAGCCAAACTTTATGACAGACGGGCTTCGTACCGAGATAGGGACATGTGGCATGAATATTGTCTATCAGGTGTCGTACAGTGATAAGGATGGTAAACCACCAGCCCTCGGTTATCCAAAGGTTGGGATTTATCGGGAAGATGGCAGCCCGGCAGGTACCTACACCATGTTGTATGCCTCAGGCAGTTATTCAAGTGGGGCAGTGTATACCTTTTCTATGTTGTTTGATCAACCCGGGACATATTCCTATCAATTTGATGGTGGAAATGTCATGGGTGATGCCCATCTTTGCATGAAGAATGGGCCAATTATGCTTGAATCTTTGCCTGATCATCAGGCGACTAATGTTACTGATACGAGCTTTACTGTTTCATGGTCAACCTTGCATGCTGGTTCGGCTTCTGTAGTCTACGGCATTCAAGGCAGTAACATGAACACTACGGCAACAGATCCATCTGTTGATGATATCCATCAGATCACGGTTGATGGGCTTAGAAGGCAGACAACATATTGCTATGACCTGATAAACAATGGGGTAAGGGACAATAACCAAAGAACAATAATTACTGGCAGCTCTATTATTCCATCTGAAAATGATTTGATATATGGCAGGGTGTATAAGCAGGGTGGTACTCAGTCTGCTTCTGGTGCAATAACCTATGCAATGATACGAGATGGTGATGGCAACCCAAGTAGTGGGGTTTCAGCCATTGGCTCTACAAGGGTAGATGCAACCGACACATGGTCAATGGAACTGGCTAATTTCAGGGATGTTTCGCTATTGGGTACATTTTCCTATTCAGCCGGTGATGATTACCTGCACATCTGGATAAATGGGGCAGCAGATGGTGTGGCAAGTCAGATATTAATGACCGATGAGGATACTCCGGTATGCTCTCTGGAGTTATGCCATGACCATATCCCGCCTGCAACCATCACTGACCTTGCTATTCAAACCTCAACTACCACCTCCATTACCTTAAAATGGACAGCAACAGGTGATGATGGGATTAGTGGCAAGGCATCATGGTATCACATCAGATATGGGACATCATCAAGCAGGGTTGTTGATTGGGGGATATCCGCACCTTTAGTGGCTGGCAGTCAGACTTCATTTGCCATCAATAGGCTTGCTCCGGCAAGTACATACTACTTCATTATTCAAGGCTCGGATGATGTCTGGAATACATCTGCCCCATCACAGACAATTATGGGCACAACCGCACCACTCCCGCAAAACCCGCCAAAATTGTCCATTGCTAAGCCACCATTAACACCAGGGACAGCCAATGTCTATACAAGATTTACCTATAATGTCAAGTATACAGATGTTGATGGCGATCCACCGCTGCCTGGCGAGCCAAGAGTGGTTATCTGTCAAGGGGATAGGATAATCAAAACCTGCTCCATGAACAGAATAGGAGTGAGTGCTACCTACACTTACTCAACCCTATTGCCGGAAGCCGGGACATATTCCTACAGATTTGAGGCAACAAATGCTACCACTCTCACTGGTAATGGTCCGCTGGTGTTTGATATTCCCAAGCATCTTCGAATAACCAATGTTACCGATACAGAGTTTACTGTAAGCTGGAGAACAGAAAGCATTGGAACCAGTAGTGTGTCCTATGGAACGACAACAACACTTGGCAGCACAGCTACGGATGATGTACCTCGTGATGTCCATTATGTAGTTGTAAGAAGCCTTGAGCCAGATACAGTGTATTACTTTAGTGTAACCGGCTCCGGGATTACAGATGATAATCAGGGAAAATATTACTTGGTTAAAACTGGTGTGCCCATTACTAATACCTCTCCTGGAAGTAATCTTGTTTATGGTTATGTACATGAATATCGAAATATCCCTGCTCAAGGGGCAGTAGTGTATGTAACCATCAAGGATGGAGATGGAAAAGGTTCCCCTGATGAATCTGCCCCTATTTCTGTCTTAACAGATGCAGAAGGGAGATGGTATGTGTATCTGTATATGTTTAATGCCAGAACACGGGATTATTTGACACAATTTGAGTATTCAGGTAATGATACTATTTACATTGAGGCAGATGGCGGGGAAAGAGGAAAAGGAAGCAGATTGATTATCCCAAATGATCCACCGACAGATATTATCCTGCATACATGGATGGGTTCCAGGGACAAGCTGTTGGTTAAGAATATGACCTATTCATACCCAAATCCGGCAAAACAGACAAATGTCATTACCTTTCGCTATTATTTAAATGCAGATGCAGATATTACTTTAAGCATCTACAATCTTGCAGGAGAACTTATCCATCGCATTAAAGGCAGAGGTATTGGATATAATGATACCAATGAGCTTGTTTGGGATATATCTGATGTTGCCTCAGATATATACATCTGGCGACTGGAGGCAATATCTGGTGAATTACATGATGCGGTGATAAAAAAGCTTGTGATAATAAAGTAGTGGTTATCCACCCCCTACCCTTGCCAGCGGGGGACAAATTATGACAAGATTGACTGTAATGCTTCAGTTATTAGTGGTAGTCGCAGGCTTTAGCCTGCGTAAAATAACGCAACCTAAAGGTTGCGACTACCAATTCTCACCAATAATTGAGGAATTATGATTGACTCCAGACAGAGGATAGATAATGATAAACATATTGCTCATCTTAACAACATTATTTATGTGCACTTCTTCTGTTTTTGCGGAGAATGCCAATAGTAGTGCTACCTTCCTCAAGATTGGGGCAGGGGCAAGGGCTGCCGGTATGGGTGATGCGTTCTGTGGGCTGGCAGATGATGCCTATGCCTCATACTGGAATCCTGCCGGGCTTGCTCAGATCAAGGGCAGCCGGTTTGGGGTAACGCATTTGCAATGGCTTTGCGGAATAAATCAAGAGCAGATTGGCTTTGTCAGGCAGATTGGGACAAAAACATCACTTGGGATAAATATCAGTCACCTTATGGCAAATGACTTTGAGCGTACCAATCAGGGTGGGATTTATGGTTCATTTGGTGCGGCAAATACCCTTGTTGGGCTTTCTTTAGGCAGACAACTTGGCAATAGGTTTTCCCTTGGCATGAACATGAAATGTATCCATATGTCTATGGATGATGCAAAAGCCACCGCTTATGGTGGGGATATGGGGATGTTATGGAAAATATCCCGAGTCTTGAGATTGGGACTAAATGTTCAAAACATAGGCTCAGATGTAAAATTCATCGAGAAGGGTTATCCATTGCCATTAAATATCAAGGCAGGGATAAGTTATTCTCATGAAGGGCTGAATCTCAACATCGATGCTAATAAAACACGCGGATTAGAAACAAATGTCCATGCCGGCAGTGAATACTGGCTGGCACGCACCCTTGCCCTGCGGTTGGGGATAAAAAATGAGGTAATGTCAGATACGCATGGGAAGTCAAAGGGAATGGCTACAGGTGTTACAGCTGGAATAGGGTTGCGGCTTGGCGGGATTCAATTGGATTATGCCTATGTTCCATACGGTTCATTAGATATGACTCATCGAGTATCATTATCAATAAAACGAATACCTACAGCAGCACTCCCAGAGCCAAAAGAGATGCCTATGACAGAGGTTGCCTCTTCAACACAAGAAGCAGCAACACCATTGGCAACTGAAAGCACTACCGGTAATGTCTCAATGCCTGCTAAGGAACAACCTGTACCAGCAACAAGTACGATAACTCAAGTGAAAGATGGAAAAATCATCCTGCCCTCATTTGATATCAGGTTTGATACAGGTCGTGCCTTGATAAATACAGAGCTTTACAAACAATTAGAGGGTCTGGTAGAGATTATGAACCGTTATCCTCAGATAAGGATAAGAATTGAGGGGCATACAGATAATCGTGCTATTGACACACAAGCCTTTCATTCTAACCAAGAACTTTCTGAGTCAAGGGCAAAGGCCATATACTGGTATCTTATTCAGCAGTGGATTTCAGCAGAACGGATGGAAACAAAGGGATATGCAGATGCCAAACCAATTGCTTCTAACGATACACCTGAGGGGCAGGCTAAGAATCGAAGGGTAGAGGTTGTTATTATTGGACAGGATTAAAATGTGGACGCAGATGAACGCAGATTATCAAGATTTGTAACCATTCTTACACCTGAATAGTTTACGATAGATATTAGAATTTATCCTGAAAATCTGCGGTAATCTGCGTCCCATTTCATTTATTTGACCTTTTTCCAAACCAACACCCCAACAACAAAACAACCAGTAAAAAGACTAATAATAATACTCCATTTCAACCATGGGGGATCATACACTACTCTGACTGTATGAGTACCTTTTTTTAGCTCTATTGCCCGCAAGATATAATTTGCCTGATAAATCTTTTGTTCCTCACCATCAACAATTGCCTTCCATCCAGGATAGAATACCTCACTCATGACAAGAAAACCATCTTGAGCCATGCCAACATTCATGATTATCTCATTTGGAGAATGCCTGATTATCTCTGGATATGCCTCCACCTTTTCACGAGAAATGCCTTGTTTTATTGTTGGCTTTTCTTCCAATATTACCTCGTCTGTATACACTATCTCTTTAATTGCCTTAAAGATAGCATCCCTCCCATTAACCACCCTAAAATTATGCACTATCCATGCAGGTTTCATACAATTTCTGTTTTGATAGATATTTATTGCACTATCGGAAAATGATAATTTGAACTGGGGATGAAATATTGGTTGTTGAGATGGGACGATAAAATATTTGGCATTCAGCAGATCCAGCAGCCTTGAATACTCTGCAATCCTCATCACTACCGTAGGTGTCTCCGGAGCAAGCCCCTGACTGATATTGATAAACTCCTGATACCTTTTGAGGATGGTTGGGGAATATCCGCCAATATTTGATATCCCATACATCATCCCTCGATTCAATGAGGCATCGTCAATCATAGTAACTATACGGAAGGGATCTTTGTCTGCCTTTAGAAACTCTACCATGTTCCTGTCCCATTCACATCGGCTGCTATCAACAGTGGTAATATACGGAGAACAGAATATCCAGAGGTCAACAAGTATGATGGCTAAAATCAGGTATCGTATCCACGCCACGCCCCATTCTCTGCCACGCATGTACCAAAGCATTGCCCCAAGCAGAAGAAAAACAGCACCTGTAAATATAGACTTTTTGGCTATCAATAGCATTCCAGCAAGATGTTCCTTGAGGTCAGGGGCACCAAAAATTCGTTCTTCTAATCCATAGCTTGCCTGAATTAAACCACGCCACATATCTGAATCAATAAAAAATGATGCCAGCATGGCAAGTATACCAATCACACAAAATACCTGTGAGAATAAAATAACCTGCTTTTTCTTAAGCAATTCTATGAGGCTGCTGCTGCCAAACCCGGCTAAAACAGCCAGACAAAATGTCCAGAGATACATCATCCGTCCCGGAACCCTGAAAAAGTTGAAGCCGGGTAGAAATTCATAGCATAATTTATACATAGCAGTATATTTTCCAAGAGAGAGCAGAAGTGAGACTAATGCCAATACAGAAAAAAGAATGGTGTGTGCATTTCTTTTGGATACAATTGCAATTATTGCCAACATTAAAGGGATAATCCCCACATAACCGCAAACCTCATGCAGCAACCCCCGTCCCCAGTAGGGAATATCAAGGGAATTGCCAAAGAGCATGGGAAAGAAGATGGATAAAATATTTTCAGGCGGAAATGATGAAAAGGTATTAAAATCATATCCTGTCCCCTCGCTTCTGCTGGAATATGCAGGCAATTCAAGGGTAGGAAATATCTGAATACATGCTATGCAGATGGCTATTCCACCCATCATCCCAAGTAACGGCAATAGCTTGATTGCCTTAGCATATTCCTTGCTAAGAATAACCATTCCCAGACTAAAAAGGGTGTAGATCCCACTCAATAGATAGGTATAAAATGAGATTTGAGGATGTCCGGATAGAAATTGGATGCCAACTGCCAGACTACCAAGCAATACATATGAAAATTTCATGGTTTGAACTGTCTTCTCTATGGAAAACAGGATAAGCGGCAGCCAGATACTGGCAGCAAACATGCTTACATGTCCAGCATAGAGATGGGTTATTTGAAACCCTGAGAGCATAAATATCAAGGCTGTAGTTAGACTACTTAGCCAATGACATTTTAATGCCTTCATAAACATATATGAAAAACATCCGGATAAAAAGAGGTGTATGACAGCCCTCCATGGTATCCCCAGATGTGGCGGGAGCATGGTAAAGATAGCCAGATTTAAGGGATAAAATACCGCCGGCTGCATACCTGCGGCACATGGTACCCCTGAAAATATACAAGGATTCCACAGGGGAATAATGCCATCCTTGATTGTTTGGGCAACAAATGAACGCAAATAGAGCAGATAATTAGTGATATCTCCCCCTGATAAAAGCCGGGTATCATCCATTGCCTTTTGAAAAAATAGAATACTGAGAATCAATAAACATGGAAACACCAACCAGTTAGGATTTATTTTAACCCCTGAGCCAGTATCTTTGACAGTAGACGGTACAGACTGCTCCTGATGCTTTTTCTTTTTTGACATTCTTTTCTCCTTTTTCCGTGTGATAGTATAATGCTGCAAGGTTAATCTCTTCTGAACGCCCTTATCTCCTTTCCTGTAGATATGTCCCATAAGCGAACCGTATCGTCCGAGCTTCCGGAGGCAATATATTTCCCATCAGCCGTAACAGCTACAGAGGTAACATCATCTGTATGCCCCTTCAAAAGCATTGTCTGTCTGCCTGTAGCCACATCCCATATGCGGACACTTCCGTCCCGACTGCCTGAGACAATAGACCTCATATCTGGTGTAGGATGAGCAGAATATATCCATGATTCATATTGCTTTAGCTCTCTTACCTGTTTGCTTGTTCTTACTTCCCATAATCGAACTACTTTATCCCTTGATCCAGTGATGATAAATCTGGTATCCTGACTAAATCCAACGCAGATTACATCCTCTGTATGTTTTGTAAATGTCTTATAGATTTCACCAGTAAGTGTTATCCACAGCCGTACTGTTTTATCTGCACTTCCAGAGAGGATATATCTTCCATCATCCGGGTCAAAGGCAAGGCTTAACACGCCACCACTATGCCCGGTATATGTCCGTACAAGTTTATTGTCTATTATCTTCCATAGTTTGATGGTTTTATCTTTACTTCCTGAGGCAACATATCTTGCATCAGGGCTAAAGGCAACAGCCGTAACAGAGTCAGCATGTCCTGTAAAGGCAGTAATCTGCATACCTTTTTCTACATCCCAAACACGAACCGTTTTATCTGCTCCCCCGCTTACAAGATATTTTCCATCTCGACTAAAGGCAAGAGACATAACCGTACCAGTATGCCCCTTAAATGTTTTCACCAATCTGCCACTTGCCGCATCCCACATACATATTGTCTTATCATTACTGCCAGAGGCAATATACCTGTCATTTTGGCTAAAAGCAACAACAATCACATCGTTTGTATGTCCTTGCAGATAGCCGCGATGCCTGCCGGTAAGCACATCCCATAATCGAACGAGCTTATCTGAACTGCCGGTAATCATGTATTCTCCGTCTTTGCTAAAGGCAGCACAATAGATGTCTGTTGTATATCCCTTAAATACCTTGTTGCGATTTCCAGTAGATACATCCCATAGCCCTATTGTCCCATCCCTGCTTCCGGAGATAATGTATTTACCATCCTGACTAAAGACGGTTGAATATACGCAAGTCTCATGCCCTACAAACTTTTTGATAATATCTCCCGTATCTACCTCCCATAAATATATAAGATTATCTGCACTGCCGGATACAAGGTATTTCCCATCCGGGCTAAAGTCTACTGATCTAACCCATGAGGTATGTCCCTTGAGAACACGAAGCATCTTACCAGTCTTATACTCCCATATTCGGATAACCTCTTCTCCACCGGCTGAGGCAATATATTGCCCATTGGGGCTAAAGGCAATTGAATAAATCCATGATTTATGCCCGGAAAGGATCTGAATAACCTTTCCTGTGGCAACATCCCAGACACGGATTGTCCTGTCAGTACCCCCTGAGGCAAGGTATTTGCCATCAGGACTAAAGGCAATGCACTTGATCCATGCAGCATGTCCCTTGAATGTTCTGATGAGCTTGCCTGTAGATGTTTCCCACAGGTAAATAACCTTATCCAACCCTGTAGCTGCCACGAATTTATCATCAGGGCTAAAGACTACTGATTCAATGTTGGGAATACTTGGCTCATCTGTTATGTATTTGCCGGAGGGGCTCCCTTTGCCAGAGGGGCTCCCTCCTCCTGTTCCCTGAGTCATGATAATTATAAGAAATACAATAAATATTCTCATGTCTATGTTGTTCACCATCTTTTAATTTGTATCGGTCAGCCTGTGGATTAAATTCTAATTGTACAGGTCAAAATTATTCGAGCTGTGCAATTAGAAATCACCACATACATGAACTGTTTCAACTTGCAACATATGGTGCAAGATGTCAGTGGCAACGAGAAGAGAAAGAATCACAAAGGGTGTATGTTTGAAAGCTATCAGCTATCAGCCGTCAGCTGTCAGTTTTTAAGGCAATTAGTTTCCAAAAACTCTTGACAAGTAGTGATACTCCATTGTTTTTCACTTGATTTTTTCTGTCTTTCTGACTGCTGATAGCTGACGGCTGAACGCTTACATCAATGGATTTACACCCTTTGTGGCTCTTCCTCTGTAAACTAACCCATTATCTGGCAGATGTTCTCCTCAATACTGTTCGGCACGATTCTTGCTTATGATTTTTGAACAACGAGAAGAGGAAGAATCACAAAGGGTGTAATATCTTAGGGAAAACAATTCAAGGCAATTACAAATGAGAAGAGCCGTTGACAAGGGTTCATCATTAGGATTTACACCCTTTGTGACTCTTCCTCTGTAACGAGATTGACACGATAGGCTGTGCAAAAACTCTGAATTTGGACATCAATACCACAACATACAATACAAGCAAGAATCGTGCCGAACAGTATTGGGTTCTCCTCTTGTGGGTGTCCTATTTCTGTGGATATATTCCCTGTTTCTAATTGCACAGGTTGAAACTGTTTGAGGCAGACAGCAGGGTTTCTCGTGTCAACTCACTGACTTAATTACGCTAATACTCGTCGTTCAAGTTTTTTCTTTGGCACAATTGATTTTATCGACCTGTGCAATCAAAAATCACCACATATTGGAATTGTTTAGACTTACAATTGTGATGCGAATGTAATTACAACGAGAAGAGAAAGAACCACAAAGGGTGTAAATAGCTTAGGGAAATAATTCAAGGTAATTACAAATAAGAAGAGCCGTTGACAAGGGTTCATCCTTAGAAGTTACACCCTTTGTGGTTCTTTCTCTGTAAACGAGACTAATCATTGACCCATTACGAAAAACTTGAACAAGCGAGTATTACCTCTCAAACAAATAAAGTCCCTTGAGCTTTGGCGATGACTCGGTCACGAAGCCCCAGGCATAAAGGAACAAGTGCATCAAACCCTAACCCTTGATTGCTCTTAAATAATTCTTCTGACAATAAAAGATACTCCCATCCTTGAGGTTGATTATATTCGTATGGTGGAATGACCGTTGATGCCTGTTCACACCAGGCAATCGCTGCTCTGACTTTTACAGCCACATTGGGAGTCCTTATATCTTTGTCTGCCTTCGTCTCTACAAGATACATCTTGTCCTTTGTTTTTACGATAAAGTCCACCTCGTAGTTCCTCAGAATTCCTGTTTCATCTCTATAAGTGATTTTTAGTTTATGTCGTCTATCAAGTTTAGTATAAGAGATAACCTCTGCTGAAGGATTAAGGACTCTAATCATAAAATCCCGTTCAAAACCTCCACCCATAGATTGATACCCATTTCTCGGATAGATACTCTTATCGGTCTTGACCGACTTGCTCTCTCTTACCATAATTCTTGGTACATCCGATAACCGTCTCCATATCCCCTTTACTTCATACTTATACCCCTCCATCAACCTTACTATTGCCTGACGAATAGTTTGTACAATATGGTCAAAGACAGGGGTATAATTCAAAACGCAATAATTTTCCTGTTTGGTAAAGTCGATAGGTTCACCAAAACAATACTCGCCAGTATAGTTATCTATTATCTCGGCAATCCTTGCCTGCTGTGCAGTAATAATAGATGTTTCTCCCCTTGTAGCCACAGCATGAGATGCCTGCATTAGAAAGAAGGAATAATCAAAATATTCATTCGAGAGCCTCCACATTTTTGTTTTCTTTCCGGTTTCCACATGTGTCTCTTGAATAATCAATTTGGAAAGCAAGTTTTTCAATTGATTAAAATCACCGCTGTATTTAGGAAGGTTGGCTATATCTATCTGTGAAATCTCTGGCATACGGCCTTCATCAAAAATCTGTATGGGCCAAGCAAGACAATAATCCTTGATTCTTTCTGTTATAGCATCTACTGGAATTATGTCGCCTGTAGAAGCGGTGCCACTCGTATCTCCGCTACCAATAATGTATCCTTCCCTCTTTAGGCTCTCATAAAATGTCCTGAATCTTGGATGTTCAACAACGAAAAGAAAGTCAAGTGAACTTCCTGGAGTCTTGTTTCTTCTTATTTCATAAAAGGCTTCTTTTTTGGCATCCTGCAATTCAGGACAAGAGTATGCAGGAAACATAAGCCTTAAACCTCGTCCTACAATCTGCTCTAAAAGAAGGTCTGCCTCAGTCGCTCTTAAAACTACTACTACACAAATGTTACTTTTGTCAAACCCCTCTCTTAACATCAAGACAGAGATAACAACCCTTAATGGGTCATCATCAATATCAATTTTATCAAGATTTTTTCTTGCTTCCTTTAATTCCTTTTCTTTCAGTTCAGAATGAATTACCATCACCTGATTATCATTGTAATAATTACCCATTTCATCACATCGAGTAGCAAAGTGTTCTTTTGTCAGGTCTGCTACCGTAGTATCTTCGCAGAGCACCATCATTACAGGTTTCTTCTCAAGCCCTTTTTCCTTAAATTCCTTAGATAATTGTTCTAATTTCATCCGACCAATATCTAAAAGGAGTTTCTGCCCGGCAGATAATTCCTTTATCTCTCCTCGGATATGCCCTCCTTCTGGCTCATATCGTTCTGCCCTAAAATCAAGGTCTTTTAGTTTTTCACCGGCAATGGACTGTCGTTCTTCCAAAAATAGTTGTTTGACTAACATATCTTGCATGGCACTAAGCAGTTCATAGTCATAGACAATATGAGGAAAGTATTCTTTCTTTTCTGCACTTCCATAAAATGGTGTGGCTGAATAGTCTATTTGAAAGAAGGGTCCGAGGTTATTACCATGGGTTTCTTTTAATCTATCATAAAGAACATTCATAAACCGGCGCCAGACCAAGTCTTCCCCTTTTGCACCTTCTTTTCCGTGAACATGGTGTGCCTCATCATTCATAACAATCAAATCAGGGTATTGTGAAAGGAAATCCAGAATTATCTCTCCACGAGGCATTTCTTCCACATCCTCACCCGTGTACTGTGCCCAGAGATTTTGAGTACTGCTTTTAAGCCGAAACTGCTGCCAATTGGTGATAAAGACAAGGGGGCAATCTGGAGGGGTTGTATTTGGCTTAACATCTTCTGGTTCAAATATTTGTAAATGGAATCTGTCTCTCCAATGTGTACCTTCGGGGATAAATAGCGACCTTTTATAATCAGCGGTTTCTGGATTTCTATTGTTGGTCATAATATCCCGTTTACCCCTAAATGAATCAAGTAGACGATTCAATACCTCATGTCCAGGGGTTACCACCAAGAAATGGCTGGAATAATTGCCTTTTTCTTCATTTATCTTATTGAAATATTGCCAAATCAAAAGAGCTGCCAGCACCCATGTTTTACCTGAGCCGGTTGCCATCTTCACTGCATATTTAGGAAAGGGTATGGACTCAACTTCTTGTTTTAACGGAAGATGCTGATAGAGCACTTCAGGCACTACTCTTTCAAAAAGCTCCAATAAGGTTTTGGATTTTAATATTTCACAGCCATAAACAACTGTCTCAATAGCTCTTCTTTGGCAATCATAAAACCGTTCTTCAACATCCTCACCTCGCTGAAACCAGTAATTGAAAAGCTCAAGTGTTGTTTGAGTAACACCTGGCCAGCCCTGATCAACCCATGACTGCACCTCTCCTTCCAATGCTTTTGCTAAATACATTTGAGAAAAAGATCCTTGATTGTTTTTTGCCATATTAATTCCACCTACTCAATATTTCTTTCCAGTAAGGCTCAAATCTTTCTTTAGCTGATTGTAAGGCTGGAAATTGTTTTTCACATACATCACTGAATCGTGATAATACACGACGATTGATTTCTTCCTGATTTTCAAAAATAGCTGTAGCCACAAACGGAACTCCAAATTTTTCATACTGAAGACAAGTTATGGTAGCATCCCGACATTTATCATCATTACGGACAGCAAAAATAAAAAGTGGACGTTTCGCTCCATTGATACGACAATCAACTATATATTTTTTTGCTGAATCGTGCTGTGGGTCGCTGTAATCAAATATTCGTCTATCTTCTGGTATCTTTTCTTCTAAAAGGGTTCTAAAATCTTCAAGAAATGTTGAACGCACATGTTCTCTTGTCAAATAAGAAATGTCAGTGATTTTAATTAGTCCTTGAATAAAACTATAAAGAGTATCACCATAATTGTCATTTTTAACATAAGCTCGTAACTCACCTTCAATATTTTTAATTCTGTAGGATCCAAGAACTGTATCTATAATTTTAGCTCGATTCCCTTTTTCAATATCAATTTCATCATAACTAACATGCATAAAAGTATGTCCTTCATCACTTAAATACCACTGTCCATTTTCTTGTTTTAAGAGAATTGGCAAATGGTCTCCATCATCAAACATAAAAGGAGTAAGCACTATATATCTGTTGATCCCTTCACTGTTGAGACTAATTTTTTCACAAACCTTTTGACGAAATAATTGAACAATGGTTTCTGGTATCATGCAAAATCACCTCCTCCAATCCGATAGAACCTTGATTTCACCAAGCAATTTTGCCGTCTCGCTATCTTTAAGGATTCTCATTAACCTGTAACCTCCACTGTTGCCCCTGCATCATTTCCAAATATATCCACCACACGCACCGCTATAACTCTCTTCTTTTTCTCTAATGTTTCTATGGCTACAATCGGCACAGTCTTTGCCTTCTTGCCGTTTCCTCTGAATGCTTGCCACTGGCTTTTGAATGTTGTACCATCATAATCCCAGTCAATAGCCCAGTAATCTATCAAGACGGCAAAGTTATTTTTAGCAAATTTCATTAACGCACTGTAAGTTTCTTGTTCTTTGGCTGAGGTGTGGCTGACTGAAATGTCCATCAGGACATATCGTTTAATAGTCAATTTTATCCGAACCCTCCCCTTCTCCACATCTTCTATATTAGGTTCCTCCATCCGTAAATAGGGTCTCTCGTAAAAATGCACCTTGTCTGCAAGTTTTTCTATCTCTTCTTCTGATTTCGCTTTCTTTAGATAATCGTAAATGTCTGGTGGAATATCTCTACTCTCAATCTGAACCCTTAATTTTTCTTCTAAGGCATTCTTTCTTGCTTCCAGTGCCTGGTGATAGCTATAATCGTAATCCCAGCCAAGAATAATCAATCTTTTGTATCCTGTGCCGTCAAGTTTTTGTGCCTGAATGGCTAATTCCTCTGCCTTCTTAGCTGTTACTGGTCTATCAGGGTAACCACAATAAACAAGCTCTTCTACTCCATCCTCGCCTTTTTTTACACCCAATCCGCTCATCTTATCCCTTGGAGTTGCTCCATAGAGTTTTAATATTAACTGCTGCATCTCCCAGATTCTGCCACCAGTAAGATAAATCATTTCACGCTGATAGTTGCCAATGTTTTCTATGAGGAATGGCTTTGCCTGCATCTCTACAAGCCTGGCACGGGTAACCTGAATGCCAACCTTGCCGAGTTCACAACCAATAAAG
>JBDRAP010000248.1:0-7963 GCA_043823615.1 bacterium | reverse complement strand
TTCTGATGGGAAATGCTGCAAAACAACAGAATTATGTACCCAAAATAGTGAACAATTAACCATTAGTTGTTGATTTTCTCAACATTAATGCGAATCATGCCCGGTTAATTGATTGCAATTGGACTTGTGGGTAAGGATAAGTCTTGAGAGGGGGTAGGGGGTGTGTCCAATGTCCCTCTTTCACTGACCCATTACAACAGGAGTAATGAGTAAAGCCCTGCCTTTCCTTTCATATTTTGTTCCGGGTATCTCTAATCTTGCTATTGGCTTTTCAAACCAACCCAGAAAAAGATTTTCTGATTCTTCATAACGGATTATTTTTTTTGCCTGAAAATCTTTCTTTATTTTCAACCGGTCAATTCTAACATTTTCCTGCCTGCTACCAGCTTTAATCTCACCTAAAGACCGATAAACCCCATTCATTACTATTCCACAATCCAAAAGTTTATAATTTGAACTATTTTTCACTGTAAGTTTATTATCTGTTAGCCAAATATTAATATGTCCATCAAGGCAAAGGATAGAATGCGTGGTAATTGTTCTCATGCACCATTTTTTAATTATAAAATTGGTCAATCTTGATTCATTTTCTGACTGTAGAATTTTGTATGGCAGCCTTGATAAGTCCATATATGAATCCCCGGGCAATGAAATAAATGTCTGTGGTCTGAATGAAAAAGTGTAGCTTGCCCTTCTGGGGGAAAATAATCCAAGGTAAGACTCTAATACACCCCAGTTTTTACCAGTCGGCACCTGAAGAACAGAGATTTCGTTCAGAATAGTTTTTGTGCCCTTAATTGTAACCCCAAAAATAAAGAAAGCAAGACCAAATAGAATAACAATAGCCGGTATAGAAATCCATGATAACTCATACCTCTTTTTCCATTTCAATATCAGATAATTCCCGGGACCCATGATTAATATATAAATAAAAAGCAGCAGAAATATAACCCCTGGAGAAGGAACACGCATTTGTGGAATATTAGATAGCAGATCTCCTATATTTAATGCTCGGGCATTAAAGTCCAAAGATTGCGTCGCTTCTTTCTTTAGCAAGCTAACTACTTGCTCCTGAGTCATTCCATCAATATTAATAATTTTCCCCTTGAGACAAGCCCATTGATCAAGTGATTTGTTCTGCTTGGGGGTTAATTGCTGTAATGAGGTATTGTCAATTAAAACCCTAAAGACGCCGTCATATCCTATCCATTCATCAGGTAAAATGGCTTGAGAGACAAGGATGATTTTCCTGCAGGGTGATTCCTGTGGTTCTACAGGAATTTCAGCATTTGATATAGATTTATCTTTTACTGCTCCCAACACAATTGCATTTTGCCCCTCTGATGTATTAACAAATAAATTTGTGGCTGCAATTGTTTTATGGTTAACTACTAAGTTAAGTTTTAACTCCTGTGGATACTGTTCAAACGGTAGATATAGCCAGTATCTTGATTTTGTCTCTTTCGGAATATGGACATCAAAGACATAGGGCAAATCTTTCCATTCCGTTATATCAGATCCATAGCTATTATAGGGAGTTGAAATGGTAAATCTGCCTTTTATGTCGCCATCTGGATTATCTGCCTCAACCATAATTGGTGTCCATTGGTTTGGCTTGCATTTCCCTTCAAAGCCAACCTTAGCGGTAAGAATTATTTGGGATGAGGCAATAGATGGTAAAATAATTAATAACAGGACTAATAGGAACTTTTTCATTTACAAACCATCCTGTTCCTCTTTATCGGCTGGGATGTACGGAATCAAACCCTTTTCATACGCTATTTCCTGGACTTCTCGCGACATACTTCGTACATCCACGATAAACCCGTTTATTGTTAGCATCCACGCCATCGGATGACTATCCAGCTTGCTTGGCAAGCACCATGTCGCATCGAAACGATTCATTTTCAAGTGATCCCGAACTTCTTTCGATTTTGCCGCTCCTGTATTCTTGCTCACTTCAAACCATTCGCATAAATCTGTCGCGTTTATGTAGAGATCCTGGCTCTTGTCAAATAGAAAGTTCATAGAGCCAATCGCATAGATGATGCCGCAAGCCCAGTTTTTGTATTTACCTTGACTAACAGGAGACAGACGCTTTCGGCACAGCGATGCCGTAGCTTGGCGAGCCAACTGGGCGTATTCCTTGTTGAGACATTCTTCACAGAACCGGTCTGTAAGCACCACGATTGCATCGAATGTCGGTTGCATTTCTTTCGGCACTTTTTCTGATTTGCTACTTCTTGCCATGAGACTCACCTCCATCTTTTTTTACGCAAAGAATTGCCTTACACTCGATGTTCGAGTTTTTTCTCGACACAACCTCGAGGATTGCTCGATCTTGTCATCTCGAGGAGTACTCGACGAGAGATCTCAAGAACTGAGTGAAAATAATAAAAGTTATGATGTAGTGGTTTGAGATTTCTCCCTTCGGTCGAAATGACAAAGAAGGGTCGAAATGACAGAGAGTGGGTGTCCGATTTCTACACAGGTTAAAAAACTTGGAACTCGACAGGCTGTTACGGAACTAAAAATCAGTGGCAATGCCATACCATATATAGTGTTTGCTGCTGAGATTAATACGATATGTTGTATGCTTCTCGTGCCAAATTCCCATTCAGTAACAGCCTGTCGAGTTACACCATAACCACTTGCAGAAAATTAACTGATTCTTTTGAACCAATAGGCAAGCTACCGGCTACAATTACCCTGTCACCTGAATGAAAACAGCCGGTAGTTTTTGCTGTTTCTATGCCCTTGCTCAGGATCTCGTTCATGCTATTTAATTCCTCTGTCTTTAAGGGAAAAACACCCCAACAAAGAGCCATTTTTCTCAACACACGCTCATTTGGGCTAAGGGCAATAATAGTTGCTCCAGGTCGATATTTGGTAATCTGTTGTACGCTTGCCCCTGTTCTGGTATAGGCAATGATAACCGGAAGATGCAAATCTGCACCAATCTGGCAGATGGCATAGGCAACAGCATCATGACTGCTTATCTTTCTTAATTCTGATCTGTCCCGCAGGATGCCTTCATATTCAAGGGATGCCTCTGCCCCATTAATGATCCTGATTATTGTTTTAATACACTCTACAGGATATTTACCTATGGATGTCTCTTCTGAAAGCATAAAGGCATCTGTCAGGTCAAAAACCGCATTCGCTACATCAGCCACCTCTACCATCGAGGGGTGCGGATTTTCAAGCATGGAGTTTAATATCCCTGTAGCTATAATTACCGGTTTGCCAAGCAGGTTTGCCTGAGCAATAATCCCTTTTTGAACCAATGGAAGCCTTTCTAAAGGGATCTCAATCCCCAGCTCACCACGAATAATCATTATCCCATCAGAGGCTTTAATAATTTCATCTAAGTGATTAATTGCCTCTGCTTTTTCTATTCTGGCAATCAAGGGAATATCTGCCCCATTTTTCTTTAAGAATGCCTTGACAACCTGTATATCCTTTGCACTGCGGACAGAACCAAGGCTAATCATGTCCACCCCTGTTTTTATTCCAAAGAGGAGGTCTTCTTCATCCTTATCTGTAATTGGGGGTAGCTTCAGGCTTGTCATGGGAAGATTCATGGCTTTATTTGATTGGATTTTGCCACCTCGTATCACCTTGCAGATAATCTCGGACAAGGATGTGCGAATAACCTTCAGGATTATTTGTCCCTCATTGAGATAAATAAGCTCTCCCGGATGCATCTCTTTGGGCAGATGAAGGTAGGTAATTGGGATAATGTTATCCTTGTTAGCATTTTCATCTGTAGTCAGGGTAAAAACAAAATCCTCTTTCAAAATAACATCGTTTGGTATTTGCCCAACCCTGACCCTTGGTCCACTAATCTCCTGAATAATGCCAAGATGTTTTCCTGTTTCTTTAGAAATATTCCGAATATGTTCAATGGTCTCCTGATGCTCACTATGGCTGCCATAAGAAAAATTTAGTTTTACCATATCCATTCCGGCATCGACCATCTCCCTGAGTATCTTCTGCTGATTTGTCGCAGGTCCAATAGTACAAATAATCTTTGCTTTTTTCATTCCAACACCCCCCTAACTATATTCAGCTTGCTAACATTATACCCCATACACCTTTATATGTCAACATTTTTTCATAACATTACAACAATTCTGCGTGAAAAAATGCGACCTGTGTAAACGGAAACATGGGATATATCCACAGATTATGCAGATGACACGATATTTGCAACAAAAAGGGAAAGAATCACAAAGGGTGTAAATATCTTAAGGAAATAATTGCAACAAAACAGGAGTAATTGCAAATGAGAAGAGACTGACAAGGGTTGTATTGATGGTTTTACACCCTTTGTGGCTCTTTCTTTGTAAACGAGTGGTGAATTTTCGTTTGCACAGGTCGAAAAAAATGCGAGTAGTTGCTGCTTTTGTCATCAGTTGCATCATATCTCCTGTTCCAAGCCACTCTAACGGCTGTACGGCTTGTAATTTTTCAGAGGACATTTCTACTTTCTACTTGCAATTTTGGATATTTTCTGGTATACTATTAAATTAAGGAAAAAAATAGAGATAAACATCTGTAAGTGGAGGGGAAATGGAAAATATTGCTAATCTTAAAGAGCGGGCTAAAGAGGTAAGAAGGCTTATCATTAAGATGATAGCTGAGGCAAATTCAGGTCATCCAGGTGGCTCGCTTTCCATGACAGATATAATTACGATCCTTTATTTTTCAATCATGAATCATTCCTCTACTAATCCAGCATGGGAAGAAAGGGATAGGTTTGTTCTTTCTAAGGGGCATGCATGTCCTGCTTTTTATGCTGTTTTAGCCTTGTGCGGATATTTCCCTGTATCAGAACTAATGAATTTAAGAAAATTGGGGAGTATGCTTCAGGGACACCCGGATTCTAAGGTAACCCCTGGTGTGGATTTTTCCACTGGCTCTTTGGGGCAAGGAATCTCCGCAGCCTGTGGTATGGCTTTGGCTGGAAAGATTGATAAAAAGGATTATCGGGTTTATGCTATTATCGGCGATGGTGAGAGTCAGGAGGGACAGGTCTGGGAGGCAGCCATGTCTGCAGCCCATTATAAATTAGATAATCTTTGTGCCTTTCTTGATCATAATAAACTCCAGATTGATGGTGAAGTAAAGAATATAATGAATATCGAGCCTGTGGTCGATAAGTGGAAGGCTTTTGGGTGGAATACGCTAAGAATTGATGGGCATTCGATTGAGCAGATAATTGAAGCAATAGGGATTGCCCATAAAACCAAGGATAAACCAACCATGATTGTGGCAGATACTATTAAGGGCAAGGGTGTTTCCTTTATGGAGGGCAAGGTTGGTTTCCATGGGGTAGCACCTACCCGTGAACAGGAACGACAGGCGTTGAGTGAATTGGAATAGGGGTTGCTGACGCTGATGCCTGCTTGAATGCTTAAAATAGGGTAAGCTATCAGCGGTCAGCAAAGACCATAGAATCAAAGCAAAATGAAATGTTCCTGACTTTACGCCTTCCTGCTTTTATGCCGTATGCCTTGCAAAAGCTGAAGGCTGACTGCTGATAGCTGAACGCTTAAAAAATAGGAGATACAATGACAGAAATGGTGGCTACAAGGGATGCTTATGGTAAGGTTTTAATAAAATTGGGGAAGATCCATCCCTGTATGGTTGTGCTTGATGCAGATACATCATCCTCTACCAGAACACAGTGGTTTTGTAATGAATTTCCGGAAAGGTTTTTTAATTTGGGCATTTCTGAAGCAAATATGGTAGGATATGCAGCTGGTTTATCCACCTGCGGAAAGATACCAATAGTTTCCACCTTTGCTTGTTTTGGGAGTGGAAGGGTTTATGAACAGATAAAACTGTCTGTTTGCTGGCCAAGGTTAAATGTAAAGGTTATTGTTACCCATGCCGGTGTTTCTGTAGGAGAAGATGGGGCATCACATCAGGCTGTAGATGATATTAGTCTGATGAGGGTATTACCAAATATGACTGTGATTGTGCCTGCTGATGGAACAGAAACAGAAAAGGCGGTTCAATATGCTGTCGAGAACCATGGACCATTTTATATCAGGTTGGGTCGTTCAAAACTTCCGCTTGTTTTTGATGATAAATATGAATTTGTTCCAGGCAGGATGCATACCCTGAGACAAGGAAAAGATGCAACAATTATTGCCTGTGGCTTGATGATTAATGAGTCTATTAAGGCAGCTCAAATATTATCTGATCAGGGGATTGAGGTGAGAATTCTTAATGCCAGCAGTATTAAACCCATTGATAAGCAAGCAATTATCCTTGCTGCAAAAGAAACAGGAGCAATTGTTACGGCTGAGGAACACTCAATCATTGGCGGACTCGGAAGTGCTGTATCGGAGGTTTTGTCAACAAATCTTCCTGTTCATATGGAAATGGTTGGGATAATGGATACCTTTGGTCAGTCTGGTAGCCCGGATGAATTATTGAAACTGCTTAAGATAGATTCTGTGGCTATTGTTGAGGCAGTAATAAGGGTGATGGGAAGGAAGACAGCCTAAGACAACCTGTTTAAGTAGATAGGTTGCAGGTAAGGAATACAGTCTTCAGCCTAAGCAGCCTAAGTTGGGAGCACAATTATGATTCAGATGCGTCATATCACTAAGGTGTATGAAAAAGGGATTCAGGCATTAAATGATATTAATGTAGAGATTGGTCGGGGGGAAATGGTCTTTATTACCGGTCCATCCGGGGCAGGGAAAACCACCTTCCTGAAATTGATCTATGCAGAGATAAAACCAACATCAGGGTTACTCTTTGTTGGCGGGAAAAATGTCAGTAGTTTGCCGTCAAGGGATGTGCCCTATCTTCGGAGACGAATTGGGGTGGTTTATCAGGATTTTAAGCTCTTATACCAGAAGACGGTATTTGAAAATATTGCTTTTGCCTTGCGAGTCATTAGCTTGCCTTCAGCAGAGATTTACAAGAGAACCATTAAGGTGCTAAATATTGTTGAATTAACCCACAAGAAAGATGCATTTCCACACCAACTTTCTGGCGGAGAACAGCAACGGGTGGCTATTGCCAGAGCCATAGTCAATGACCCTGTTCTTATCCTTGCAGATGAGCCTACAGGCAATTTGGATGCAGGCATGGCCACAAATATCATGAATTTTTTTATGGAGACTAATCATCAGGGAACAACAGTGGTTGTTGCTACCCATAACAAGGAAAAGGCTCTAAAGATGGGTACACATGTTATTCAGGTAGACGCGGGACAGATAGTCGGATAGCTGAGTCTGACCTGTCGGACAGGTCAGACAAGTCTGACAGGTCAGACTAAGGAAAACATTATGATACATCCACAAAATTTTGGTTATTTTTGCAGAGAGGCAATGATAAACTTTAAGCGGGCCGGAGCAATGACCTATGCCAGCATTGGGATTATTACTGTTACCCTTTTTATTATGGGTATTTTTTTATTATTGATTGTCAATCTTCATCTGGTTCAAGATGCTTTAATTGAAAAGGCATCCATTATTGTTTACTTAAAAGATGATTTGCCAACTGAGACCATACAATCTATTCAGACAAATATTGGCAGGCAGGTTAATCAGGCAAGTCAAATAGTATACATCTCAAAACAAGATGCGATGGAAGGATTTAAGAAAGAATTAAATCAGTATGAGGATATTCTTGCCGGGATACAGGAGAATCCATTGCCAGCCTATTTTGAGATAAAGTTGACACCATCGATAAGGTTTTCATGGGAAAGGCTGAAAAAGATTGCCTTGTCTATAGAAGAGATGGAGGGGATAGAAGGGGTAGATTATGGTCAGAAAGCTGTAGAGGTTATTGGTACGATTACTGCTGCAGTAAGAATGTTTATTATTGGCATAGGTTTTATTCTTGGGCTGGCTACATTGATTATTATCTCAAATACTATTGAGCTGGCTCTTTTTGCCAGACAGGAAGAGATAGAAATAATGAAATTGGTTGGTGC
>JBDRAP010000247.1:0-6565 GCA_043823615.1 bacterium | reverse complement strand
TTCGACCTGTGCAAACAGAAATTCACTACTCGCCTGCAGAGAAAGAACTACAAAGGGTGTAAATCACAAGGATACAATTCTTGTCAACGACTCTTCCGCCAGAGGTGCTACCTCCGCCAGAGATGCTATCTCCGCCAGAGGTGCTACCTCCGCCAGAGGTGCTACCTCTCATTTGCAATTACTCCTGTTTTGTTGTAATTATTTTCCCTATAGATTTACACCCTTTGTGATTCTTTCCCTTTTCGTTGCAATTACCTCATAATTATCGTGCCCTCTGCATAATCTGTGGATATTTTTCATGTTTCCGTTTGCACAGGTAGCAAGAATTCAGAGATAGTTACGACACAATTACCCTGTCTTTTGCCTCCCGCATCTCTCCTATTATTTGTTCAATAGCCTTTATCGGAGATGGGGCACAGATAACAGGTCTGCCAACCACAAGAAAGTTTGCCCCAAGACGGATAGCCTCTTTGGGTGTAGCTACCCGTTTTTGGTCATCAGCCACAATCTCTGGTCTAATACCAGGGGTAACAATAATGAAATTTTTGTCTACTGCCTGTCTGATTCTAAAGACTTCCTGAGGAGAGGCAACAACCCCGTCGATCCCTGCCTTTTGAGCAAGATTAACAAGAAGGTTTGACTGCATCCCTAATGTTTTCATTACACCAACCTCTTCCAACATGGGTTGGTCCATGCTTGTAAGCACGGTTACACCTATCAGCTTAGGGGTTAATCTATCACCCCTTGCTTCAAGGGCAGCTTGCATCATCTTTGTTCCGCCAGAGACATGAAGGGTACACATAAAGACATTCATATCAACTGCTGCCCTTATTGCTCCAGCCACTGTATTTGGGATATCATGATATTTCATGTCCAAAAACACCTGACACCCTTTATTATGAATTTTCTCAACTATTCCTGGACCACATCTTGTAAATAGCTGTGCCCCTATCTTAAAGGTAGTACAATACTCTTTTAATTCATCAACCAATTCAAGTGCCACAGACTCTTTGTCAACATCAAGGGCAATTATTAATTGTTTATCTGGTGTTAATTCCATTTTTAACTCCTATCACATTAAGCGTTCAGGTATCCATGAATCAGAATTCAGAATAGAGACGGCAACCACAAGGAGGTAGCACCTCTGGCAGGTTGTCTCTTGTGTGTACGGCAGGGACAAGGAGTGAGCACCTCTGGCACGGCACCCTGCAGCTACAATTATTTTCACGCCTGAGCCTGAATAATTATGTTTATTATATCATATTATTTTAATTTGTCAAACAAAACTATTGCAGGAATCCTTGTTTCATGATATAATACTCGTGTTTTTGTATCTTAAATAATCGTAACTATTCAGCTATCCAGATGTGTAAATAAGGAGAAAGGGAGAATTGGGGAGAATGCGGGAATCAGAATAAAAGAACCTGCATGATTTTTGGATTCACTAGCTAAAGTAGATTATTACGAACAGTTGCGTCGCCTGATTTAATTCTGAATTCTGACTCCTGTATTCTACTGCCTGAATAGTTACAAATAATCATACTAAATTGGAGCAATTATGAATTTTCCAATATACCGACCAAGAAGATTGAGAGAGAAAGAACCATGCCGCATGATGATTCAAGAGACATCTTTGCCTGTAACCTCGTTGGTCATGCCATATTTTGTAATTTCCGGACAAGGACAGAAAAATGAGATTATCTCCATGCCAGGCATTTTTCATTTTTCTATAGACAAATTAATAGAAGATGTAAGAGAAACAGAAGGCTTGGGGATACCTGCCATCCTGCTTTTTGGATTGCCCCAAATAAAGGATGAGCTCGGCTCTGAGGCATATGATGATGAGAATGGAATTATCCAACAGGCAATAAGAGCCATTAAACAGGCAGGGCTTAAGATAATGGTGATTACAGATGTCTGTTTGTGTGAGTATACCAACCACGGACACTGTGGAATACCTAAGGATGGCAGGATTTTGAATGATGAATCACTTGATCTGCTATCCAAAGTTGCCATTTCTCATGTCAGGGCAGGGGCAGATATGGTTGCCCCCTCAGACATGATGGATGGACGAATAAGAGCTATCCGTCATAGTCTTGATGAGGCAGGATATGTCCATATCCCTATTATGTCATATGCAGCCAAATATGCCTCTGCCTTTTATGGACCATTTCGTCAGGCAGCTCAATCTACACCTACTCATGGAGACAGGCAAGGCTATCAAATGGACCCGGCAAATATCCATGAGGCTATTCGAGAGGTAGAACTGGATACTCTCGAAGGGGCAGATATCGTTATGATTAAACCGGGACTTGCATACTTGGATGTGGTTTGGCAGATAAAACAGCGGTTTGAGTATCCAACAGCAGTCTATAATGTCAGCGGCGAATATGCAATGGTTAAGACTGCAGCTCAGGCAGGGTTTATTGACGAAAAAAAAGTAGTGATGGAGATTATGATTAGTATGAGACGAGCCGGGGCAGATATAATCATTAGCTACCATGCCAAAGATGTTGCCAGATGGTTGAGAGAAAAGGTATCTTGAATGTAACTATTCAGGGGGAAGAATGGTTAATGCAGGGACAATGGGGTAGCACCTCTGGGGCACCCTGCAGCTACAGCTATTCGTGGGTAAAACTTGTAGCTGCGACCCTTGTGGTCGCTGTCTCCATTCTGAATTCTGACTCCTGAATTCTGATTAATAATTGTTGACAGATTGAGATTCTTGGTGTATAATAAAAAAATAAATGAATCATAGGGGGTCTGATTAATGAAAAGAACATTTCAACCACATAATCGTCGAAAGGCAAGAAGTCGTGGTTTCTTAAAAAGAATGAGTTCACCTGGTGGAAGAAGGGTAATTAACAGGAGGAGACAAAAGGGAAGGGCTGTCCTTATTCCATAAGTAAATCAAGGGTAAGCGTTCAGCTATCAGCAAAAACCATAAAATCAAGAAAAAGAAGGATATTCCTAATATTACAACTCCTGCTTTTTGTGGCGCAATACCTTGCAGGAGCTGACGGCTGATAACTGCACCTAAACGCTTACAATCAAGGATGATTATACCTGATGAATTTCAGAGAAGATTATGGATTACCAAAAACTCAACGACTCTTGAAAGTAGCAGAATTTAATACTGTATACTCCAGAGGCACAGCTTATCATCACAGATTTTTTGTTTTGTTTGTTTTAGAGGTAGCACCTCTGTCACCTGTAGATTCTACTGTCAGACGGGTGGGAATTGTTGCAGGGAAAAAGGTTGGAGGGGCTGTTAAGAGAAATAGGGCAAAAAGGTTATTAAGGGAAGCATATCGGTTAAACAAGAATAAACTTATTCAGGGATTAGATATAGTGCTTGTAGCAAAAAGAAACCTTCCTGATTTAACATTCTATGAGGTAGAAAAAAATCTACTTTACATCTTTAAGAAAGCAAATATTATAAAAACACTCATGACCACTGATCGTAAAACTTGTTTGGAGACTGTTAATTAGTTCTTCTACGATAGATGAAAAGTAGATACAAGGATTCATTTTAATACTACATTAGGTTATTCATGATAAAAATAGTACAAAAAAGCTTTCTTGGATTAATAAAGATATACCGACGCTTCTTTTCTCCCCTATTTCCTCCAGCTTGTAGATTTTTCCCAACATGTTCTCAGTATGCTTATGAGGCTATATCTGTGTATGGTCCATGGAAAGGACTCTGGAAATCTATCAGGCGAATCTTACGGTGTCACCCCTTTCATCATGGCGGATATGATCCAGTGGAATAACAATGGGAGTAATCGTTCGGTACTCATTCCCTCACATGAGAATAGTACCCTGATTTATCGGTGAATTTTTGTTGGGTATGGAGCTTGCCTTCTTATCCTGAATTTGGTATTTTCAAAGGAAGTGTATAGAAAATGGAAAAACGACTAATATTAGCTATTGCTATATCTGCTGCAATCTTATTAGGTTATAATATGATGGCATCTAAGAAGGCGGAGCGTTCTCCGAATATCTCAAAGCAGCAGACTGCCCCTTCTTTGCCTCAACCATCATCTCCATCATCAGAGTCCCTTGTCCCAAAACCAATTACAGATAAAAGAACAGGATTAAATATTTCTGAGGAAGATTTGTCTTTTAAGACAGAGGTTATGTCTGTAAAACTTACTTCATGGGGAGACATAGCAGGAATTCAATTATTAAAAATACACGAACATGATACGACTCCGGTAGAGCTTGCCATGCCACCAGTACACCCTGAAGCTGATTATCCGCTGAGCGTTTACCTTGGCACAGAATCCTTGACACCTAAAGGCTTTTCATGTGTAGATCAATATACCAGAGAAATCACTTATGGTGTAGAAACAATGCCAGGGGTAGCTATTACCAAAAGATATAAATTGATACCCGGAACATATCTGATGGAAATAGAAACATCCATAGCAAACCTCTCAGATACCACACTAAAAAATGATATAGTTATGGTTTGGGAAAGTCCCTGCAAGACAGCCAAAGAGAGTGATGTGAAAAAGGCACAATTAAAGTATTCTCATCTGACTATCTTAGAGCAGAATGCTCAGGCAGGTGGTCGTGTAGAAAAGATCGGCCACCATCAGGCAGGGGCACTTCAGGGGATATTAGCCTTCTTGGGACTCATTTCTCCTGTTACACCAACAGATAGTATGGTCAAAAAGAAAGATGTCTCATGGATAGCTCAAAGCAGTCAATATTTCTTAAATATCCTTATCTCGGAAAAATCTACTACTGATGCTATGTTTGTCAAGACAACAGATAATAGGCTGAAGATGGAATTCCTTACGCCTGTTACACTTGCACCAGGTGAAGAAAAAACCATAAAAACAAAGGTGTATGCTGGTCCAAGAGACTATACTATTCTAAAAAATCTTTCAGGAGAAATGACAAATCTTACTGCATTTTCTGGCTGGAACTCTCTTACCCTGATTGTGTTATGGCTGCTTCACCTGTTGTATAAGATGACCCATAATTATGGTATTTCTATCATCATTCTGACACTTATTATTAAGGTTATCCTTCATCCCCTGACCAAGAAAAATTTCAAAACCATGAACGCCATGCAGAAACTTCAGCCACATTTAACTCAGTTGCGGGAAAAACACAAGCATGATGCAGAAATACTAAACAAAGAGATGATGGATCTTTATAAAAGGCATAAGGTTAATCCTATGGGTGGCTGTCTGCCGCTACTCTTACAAATGCCTGTATTTATCGCTCTTTTCACTACCTTGCAAAATGCTATTGAGTTAAGAGGGGCAACCTTCTTAATCTGGAGTGATCTGGCAATGAAAGATCCCTTCTACATCCTTCCTGTATTAATGGGTGTGACTATGATTATTCAGCAAAAGATGATGCCATCACCAGACCCAAATCAGGCAAAGATAGGCATGTTTATGTCTGTCTTCTTTATTTTTATGTTTATGAATTTCCCGGCTGGATTAGTATTGTACTGGCTGACTCAAAATGTTTTGACCATAATCGAACAAATCCTGATTAAAAGGGGCATAGAAAAATAAAGGTACATGTCCCCTACCTATGCAAAACAACACAAAGGAGAAGAACTATCATGAATATTATCGAACAACAAGGCAAAACAGTGGATAAAGCCATTGAAGAGGGATTAAAAAAACTCGGGGTTTCCAAAGAAAAGGTAAAGATTGAGGTTATTGATGAGGGTAAAAAAGGAATACTTGGTTTATTTGGTGTAATCCCATCAAAGGTCAGACTTACACTCATCCAAGACGGGACAGGGGTAGCAACCCAGATGTTAAATGAAACCTTAAGATTAATGAATATAAAGAGCGGGGTTACTTCTCAGGAAAAGGATGGAAAATTAATCTTTGATATTGTTAGTGGTGATGCCCAGTTTCTTATTGGCAAAAGTGGACAAACCTTAGATGCTTTGCAATACTTGATTAATATTATGATGAAAAAGAATTGCCGATCTAAAAAGGATATTATTCTGGATATTGCCCAATATCGGACAAAAAAGGATGATAATATTGTTCAGTTAGCGGTTGAAGCTGCTGCACATGTAATTAAAACAGGAAAGGATGTTGTGCTTGATCCCATGGGTTCACATGAGAGACAGATTATTCATGTAACACTCCAAAATCACCGAAGGGTAAATACAAAAAGCATTGGAGATGGAGAAGAAAGAAAAGTCGTTATCTTCCTCAAACAAGGGAATAATAATAATGAAAAAGGCAAAAACAACTACCCACCTCGTAACGATAATAGACAATGTACTATCAGGACATAACAGGGATCAGGTATCAGATAAGGGCGGTTCCAAAAATCAGTTCATTAAAAACCTTAAGAGAAAGAACCACAAAGGGTGTAAATATCGATGGGAAAATAATTGACAATAACAAAGGTAATTATGAATAAGAAAAGCCTGACAAGGGTTCATCGATGGATTTACACCCTTTGTGGTTTCTTGCGTAAACGAGATTGAATGGTAGTTCACGAAAAATGTATTTTTGGAACCGCCCTTAACTGATCCATTACACAAAAAGATAAAAAATGCTTGCTATCT
>JBDRAP010000246.1:0-4354 GCA_043823615.1 bacterium | reverse complement strand
GCTCACTCAGCGGCTGTGGGTGAGGTGAGGGGAATAACCAGAATGGCTAGGGAGTTAAATCCTACTCTTCCTGAATATTCCATCCTTCTCTCAACCATTACGGCTACAGGCACAGATATTGCCAGAAAGCTATCTGCAATGGGGGTGATTTATCTTCCCCTTGACCTGCCCTTAGTAGTAAGGAGGACATTGAGGATAATCAACCCAAAGATATTGGTTATTACCGAGACAGAGCTATGGCCAAATTTAATCTTACAAGCAAAAAAACAGGGGATAAAGGTTATTATTGTTAATGGCCGAATATCTGAGAAGAGTATTTCCAGATACCAAAGGCTTAAAGGGTTATTCAAAAAGCCTCTTGAGCAGGTTGACCTGTTTTGTATGCAGACAGAATTAGATGCAAAAAGGATAGGCTCTCTTGGTGCACCCCCTGAAAAGATAACGATTACCGGCAGTGCCAAGTTTGATCTTGGCACAAACATTCCTCACCCTGAGATAATAAAAAGATTTCAGAAAGAGATTGAAATCACAGATACAGCACCGATTATTGTTGCAGGGAGTATCAGGGAAAAAGAAGAGGGCGTAATACTTGATGCTTATCAACAAATAAAGCAACAAGTGCCTGATGCTGTACTGATTATTGCCCCCAGACACCTTCAAAGGATTGAATCCATCAAAAAGGCTCTCCAGAAAAGAAATCTCATCTATAGCTTGAGAACAAGTAGGGAAAAAAGAGGAAAGGAAGAAAGCAGCGAAAAAACTGTAATTATCCTGGATACTATAGGAGAACTTCTCTCAGCATATGCTGTCTCCTCTGTAGCCATAGTGGGTGGAACATTTGTTCCTGTGGGAGGGCATAATATTATTGAACCTGTTATGCTTGGTAAAATGGTTCTATTTGGTCCACATGTAAACAACTATCAGGAGGCAGCTAAGCTGCTGATAGCCACAGATGCAGCCATTCAGGTCTCCTCTGCCTCAGAGTTAGCCGATAAAATCATTTATCTTTTGAAAAATCCAGATGAAATGTCTCAAAGAGGTCTCTTGGGCAAGAAGTTTGTAGAGGAAAATCAGGGTGCTTCAATGAGAAATGTTGAGGCAATCAAGGGATTATTGTATTAACTCATGTCCGAAATTCCATTGCGTCTTCGTCTTGTAGAGGCAGGCCACTGTGCCTGCCATGATGTGGCAATCACGCATCATGGGCAAAACCACAGAGGGCAACCACAGGGGGTTTGCCCCTACGATGCCATAAATTGTTGTTGCAAAATTTAATGTGATGCTGTACAATGGATTTGTTTCTGTTGTAGGGGCAGTGCCCCCGTGCCTGCCCTGACCTGTGCCTGCCCTCTGTTTCAGCAGGCATATCTGATTAGGAGGAAACAATAAGATGGATCAGTTGATTCCAATAGAGGGGATAGAGGCAAAGATTCTTTTGATAAGGGGTCAAAAGGTGATGTTGGATAGGGACTTGGCGGAGTTGTACGGGGTGGAAACAAGAGTCTTGATTCAGGCAGTAAAGAGGAACATAGAGAGATTCCCTGAAGACTTTATGTTTCAACTTACCAAGGAAGAGTTTGAAATCTTGATATCACATTTTGTGATATCAAGTTGGGGCGGAACAAGAAAACTGCCTTATGCCTTCACAGAACAGGGTGTAGCCATGCTATCTTCTGTCCTCAATAGCGAAAGAGCTATTCTGGTCAATATCCAGATTATGAGAACATTCACCAAGCTCAGAACGATATTAGCCTCCCACGAAGATTTAAGGAAAAAGATTGAGGCAATGGAAAACAAATATGATACACAATTTAAGGTAGTCTTTGATGCCATAAAGAGTCTGATGAGTCCACTAACCAAAGAACAGAAGAAGATAGGGTTTAGGAAGGGTCAAGGGGATTGAAAAGAAAGAAGGCTTGATGAAGATTTTTGTTACCAAAACAGGAGGAACGATATGTCTAAAACCATCACGCAAAAGATATTCGAAAAGCACTTGATAGAGGGTAACTTTGAACCCGGCAAAGAGATAGCTATCAAGATAGACCAAACACTGACTCAGGATGCAACCGGCACCATGGCGTATCTTCAGTTTGAGGCAATGGGAACAGCACGGGTTAAAACAGAGCTTTCGGTGAGCTTCGTGGATCACAATACCATCCAAATAGGGTTTGAGAATGCTGATGACCATCAATATCTCAAGAGTATTGCCGATAAATATGGTATTTTATTTTCGCAGGCAGGGAATGGAATTTGCCATCAGGTACATTTGGAACGATTTGGCAAGCCAGGCAAGACGCTGCTGGGCTCTGATAGCCACACACCAACAGCCGGCGGATTAGGAATGATTGGTATCGGTGCCGGCGGGCTGGATGTGGCATTGGCCATGGCTGGCGAGCCATTTTATCTTACCTGTCCGAGGGTCATCAAAATAAATCTGCATGGAGCACTGAGCCCATGGGTTTCAGCCAAGGATGTAATCCTGAAGGTACTGGAGATATTTGGTACTTCCGGTAATGTTGGTTGTGTGTTTGAATATGGTGGTGATGGGGCAGGAACCCTTTCTGTGCCTGAAAGGGCAACTATTACTAATATGGGTACAGAATGTGGGATTACAACCTCTGTTTTTCCATCAGATGAGACAACACGAGAATTCCTCAAGGCTCAAGGGAGAGAAGAAGATTGGGTAGAGATAGCAGCTGATGAGGGTGCAGAATATGACAAGGTGATTGACATCATGCTTGATGAGCTTGTGCCCATGGTTGCTTGTCCGCATAACCCTGGAAATATCAAGACAATAGAAGAGCTTGAGGGTATGGATGTTAATCAGGTATGTATTGGCAGCTGTACCAATTCATCCTACAAAGACCTGATGATTGTTGCCAAAATACTAAAAGCGAACAAAAAACATCCAGATGTTAGCCTTGTTATCTCACCAGGTTCAAGGCAGGTGCTTTCTAATATTGCCATGAATGGGGCACTTTCTGACCTTTTAGATGCTGGTGCAAGGATTACAGAACCTGTTTGCGGTTTTTGCATTGGTAATAGTCAATCACCACAAACAAATGCTGTATCGGTTCGTACCTCTAACAGAAACTTTTTTGCCAGATCAGGAACAAAGGATGCACAGGTATATCTGCTCAGCCCTGAAAGTGCTGCGGCAGCAGCTATTACGGGAAAAATGACTGATCCGCGACATCTGAATATGGAATATCCTCAAATCCATATGCCTGAAAGGTTTTATACAGATGACAGTATGATTATTTTACCATCTTTGTCTCTGGTTGAGATATACCGTGGACCAAACATTGGAGAGCCACCGCATAATACACCAACACCCGAATGTATTCAAGGTGTAGTTACGATTAAGGTTGGGGATAAAATTACCACAGACCACATCATTCCTGCCGGCTCACGAATGAAATATCGCTCAAACATACCTGAGTACTCAAAATTTGTATTTGAGATAGAGGATGAGGGCTTTGCTAATCGGGCAAAAGCATACAGGGATAGCGGCAAACATAATATCATTGTTGCCGGAATAGGCTATGGTCAGGGTTCATCCCGGGAACATGCGGCAATATGCCCAATGTTCTTAGGGGTAAAGGCAATACTTGCAAAGTCATTTGAAAGGATACATGCAGCAAACCTGATAAACTTCGGCATTATTCCGCTAACCTTTGCAACAGATGCTGATTATGAACAGATAAATGCCGGGGATGAGGTAGTAATATCAAATATCAGGAAATTATTGACAGAGAATAAACCCTTGACAGCAAGGATAAATGATCGAGAAATAGCTGTAAACTACTCCCTGTCTGAGCGGCAGAGACAGATACTCCTTGCTGGCGGGATGCTGGGGGCAATAAAGAGCAAGGCAGATAGATAGCCTTGTAGATATATTCAGTGAAAAATTGGTTTGGTGGATGACTTTAGTCTCTCACTATAAGATTAAGGGCTAAAAGTCGTCCACTACAGATGTTCTCACTGACAAGAGCAGTGAATGAAAAAACATCAGTCTTGTGTTGTTCACCGAGAATTGCTCATTTGTTAATCTTGATAAATAGGTGCAAAATGTTAAAATTCCTAACGGCATATATCAAATCAATGCGGCTTTATTATTCATTTATTACCGGCATAGCGGGTTGGATTGGAGTTGCATATTATGAATTCATAGCTAATTCCTTAACAGAAAAAAGTATCGAAATTATCCCGGCCTGTGCGGTTGTGGATAATTACATCAAGCTTATAAAACACCGACAATTGTTCCGTTAGGAACATAATATCGGTAGAACAATTATAAACAAATCAATCAGTTCCGTAGGAACTGTATAATTTCAAACCGATTGAATTTCAT
>JBDRAP010000245.1:0-2771 GCA_043823615.1 bacterium | reverse complement strand
CTCCAACATGAAATCCAATAATTATAGCATTAGAGGCATCGGCAAGCATCACATCAGATTCATTAATATCTCCGATACCCTTATGAATAACCTTTATCTTTACCTTTTCCGTTCCTATTTTTCCTAATAAATCGTACATAACCTCCAGAGAACCAGTAACATCTGCCTTAAGTATAACATTTAACTCTTTTATTATTCCCTGTTGAATCTGAGAATACAATTCATCTAAGGTTATTCTGACAAGTGGTTGTTTTTCAAACAATAAGACATCTTTTCTTTGAATAGCTATTTGTTTAGCCTCTTTTTCATCAGAGACAACCTTAAACATATCACCTGCTACAGGAACCCCGGAAAAGCCCAACACCTCTACGGGTGTGGATGGCGTAGCCTTCTTTATCCTGACACCCTTGTCATCAAACATTGCCCTGACCTTACCCCAAGACAATCCAGCCACAAAAGCATCCCCTATCCGCAATGTTCCCTTTTGTACCAGAACCGTAGCTACAGGACCCCTGCCCTTATCCAATCTGGCCTCTATGACAGTTCCTGTTGCCGTACAATCATATGAAGCCCTTAATTCAAGCATCTCTGCCTCTAATAAAAGCATCTCTAATAAGTGTTCTAATCCTATTCGTTTTTTAGCCGAGACCTCAACAAAGATAGTTTTTCCACCCCATTCCTCAGGTTGAAGTCCATAATCAGACAATTGAGCTTTAATCTTATCTGAATTTGCATCCGGCAGGTCTATTTTATTTACAGCTACCAGAATAGGTACCCGGCAGCTTTTGCATGGTCTATGGCTTCCTCTGTTTGAGGCATTACACCGTCATCTGCTGCAACGACCAAAACAACAATATCTGTCACCTGTGCCCCACGGGATCTCATAGCAGTAAATGCCTGATGCCCTGGTGTATCAAGAAATGTTACCTCACCCTTAGAAAGGTGCACCTTATATGCTCCAATATGTTGTGTAATCCCACCGGATTCTCCATCCACAACATTGGTTTCCCTGATAGCGTCAAGGAGTTTTGTTTTACCATGATCAACATGCCCCATAATCGTAACTACTGGTGGACGGAGCTTTTGTCCTAATTTATTATTATCTTCTTCTTCTTCAATTTCAAGAACAGATGCCTTTATCTCTATTTGAACTTTATAGATATTCTCAATTACCTGAATAATATTTGGGGTAATAGATTGATTTATTGTTGCCATTATCCCTTTTTTTATTAAACATGGGATCATCTCATTAGCCTTAATACCAAGTGATTCAGCAAGAATACCTATGGTACTTGATGGGGAGATAGATACAATCCTTTCTTGAGGCAGAGACACCTCCTGGATTGATACGGGTGGAATAATTTCTTCTTCCTTCTTCTCTTTTGCTGAAGAAGAAAGCAATTCCATGATATGAGCAGCCGTTTCTTTATCTATTGCATTAAGCCCACTCTTGACTTCCACACCAAACCCTTTAAGCTCTGCAATCAGATCCTTGATCTCCATATCTAATCTTTTGGCTAATTCATGCACCCTCATACTCATACCATCTAACCCCTTTATATAGTAGCAACTTCTTGATGAATAATAAGATATATCTTCTCTGCAGATACCTTTCCAATACCTGGAAGTTTTCTTAACTCATTTACAGACATATCGTTAATTTGTTCAACACTGTGTATCCCTGCTTCCTGTAATTTTTCTGCAATTTTTTTGTCCAATCCGGCCATACCGATTACAATAATTTCCTGAGCTTTTTCAACTACAATTTCTGTCTCAACAGTTTGAGGGATAGCATCATCATCCGCAGGCATTACATCCTCAGCCACTTCAACTGCCAAAGAGGTATCTTCTTTCTCAATTGCTGCCTCAGTTTCCTGTATTATCACTTCAGGCTTCTTAAAGAGTTCTTCTTCAGCCTGTTTTCTGGCTACTGCATCCCTTTCCTTGATTATCTCAGATTCACTTCTGATGTCAATTCTCCATCCTGTAAGTTTAGCTGCTAACCGGACATTTTGCCCCTCTTTTCCAATAGCAAGAGAAAGTTGGGCATCAGGAACAACCGCTATGACAGACTTTGCCTTTACATTTGCCGTAACAGAGATTATCTTTGCCGGAGAAAGAGCATTTTTTATAAACACCTGTGGGTCATCATCATACAAAGCAATATCGATTCGTTCACCACTTAATTCGCTAATCACAGCCTGAACACGCATACCCTTCATACCAACACAGGCACCTACTGGATCAACATTAGTATCCTTTGAACAGACTGCTATCTTTGAACGAGCACCTGGTTCTCTGGAAACCCCTTTTATCTCTACAATCCCTTCATATATTTCTGGCACCTCTAACTCAAACAACTTTTTCACAAATTCAGGATGTGTCCTGGAAAGAATAATCTGGGGACCCTTTGTAGCTTGTCTTACATCCAAGATATAGGTTTTTATCCTGTCTCCCATTCGATACTTTTCCTTTACTATTTGTTCATTAATTGGAAGTGTAGCCTCTATCTTACTAAGGTCAACAAGAATATTTTGCACTGTTACCCGTTGAACAATTCCTGTGATAATCTCTCCAATCCTTTCCTTGAAATTCTTATATACTATTTCCCTTTCTGCCTCTCGAATCCTTTGAGTGATCACCTGTTTAGTCGTTTGAGCAGCAATTCTGCCAAAATCAAAGGGAGTAATCTCTATACCTATTACATCACCAATCTGACAATCCTTCTTATATTTTATTGCTTCAGATAATATTATCTCTTGTTTGGAATC
>JBDRAP010000244.1:0-2034 GCA_043823615.1 bacterium | reverse complement strand
GAAGATGAAGTGCGGATTGGGTAAGTGTGGACGGTGTAATATAGAAAATATCTTCGTTTGCAAGGATGGCCCTGTATTCTATTATACACAATTAAAAAATCTGCCGGAAGAATATTAAATATCCACCCCTCTATCCTTCACAAGCTGGAAATATTCAATGCCGTATGGGCAGGCCCCCGTGCCTGCCCTTTGTTTTACCAACATAAAATGTCATGAACCAATAGTTGCATCTATATTCACCCATACTGACTTGTTGTTTACCTTGCATTATTCCACCAGTTCCACATAGAGGTAAATATCATCATGTCATAAAAGTCTATGCTGCCATCCAATGGAGAAATAAGTGTTGGCACAACTCCAGACATTTTAGCAGATCCCAAGTCAGCTTTTGGATCCTTAGTATTCCAGTAATATGAAAACCACATCATGTCATTAAAATTGATCAGATTATCCTGTGTCTTGCTTCCCTTTTGTCCAAAATCACCAAGCAATTCAGGATTAAATTCCAACATACCACACCTGTCACTAAAGACCGCATCCCTGGCAGTAATTCTTAATTTTCCAAGCTGGCTAAAGGCTACAGAGGTTGTAGCAACACCATCTTTTATCACAATCTTGTTTGAGATACTCCCCATTGGCTCAATTGTCAGGCTAATTGTGCCCTGATAATTTGTCAGGATTTGATTATTGCCATCCATTGCCTGAATCCGAACGACTGTTGCCTTTCCCAACATAGGACTATCTGTCAGGCTAATCTCAAGATAAATAGCAGTTATCGTACCAATAGAATTAAACCCTCCTGGCGTACCATTAAGCACAGTACTTGTGCCCCAGTTTTCATCATCCATTCCGCCAACCAAGGAATCTCCAACATTTATTTTGATTGGACTTATCCTTTCTATCGTATAGTCTGTACCATCAGCTCCCTTATTGTCCCATTTAAGGTTATAGGTAATGGAGTCCTGATACCCATGGTTACCATCCTTGAGATGGACCACCAGATTCTGTGGAGGGGTAGCTGCATTGGATAATAAGGAGTAACCATGTATATCACCAGATACTCTAATAACTGGAACAGCATCAGATATTTCAGGATACATATCACGAAAGTATTGTATTGGTGCATTGGTCAGGATAAGATACCCATAGGCATCAATAGTAGTCCCGCTTTCAAACACAGTATCCTCATCAATTCCAAAGCTCCAATTGCCAAGATTAACCGCCTGACCTGTTGTATTGTATAACTCAGCAAACTCATGGTCTACATCAGCCCCTTTAGGATTTGGATACAGTTCATTGATCACTATCCCCTTCTTTCCTATATTTTCCCAGAGTCCCAGCCCTTTCTTGCGAGCATCAACCTCTATGGCTTCCCATTTGGGAAAGTTTAAGCAATCATTGTTGATAAAGCATCTGGTTGCCAGACCTTGAGCCAAGAGCTTTGTGTTAAAAACCTCACCTTTCAGGATTATTACCCCAAGGGTACGCTTATACCCATCTTGTGTCTGGCTTCCATTATTTGAGATAAGCAAGGATATTGACTGATTCAGCAGCTCTTTTTCGGTAAATTTCATTGCATCCACTGCATAGGGTTCATCTGGTGTATGTTTATTTGCCTTTGCCGTCTCAGGTGTGTTTATCCCTAACAGCCGAACCGTAAAGGTAGCCCCACTTTCAGGACGAACCTCAACCGTATCCCCATCCTTTATCCTGACCACTGTACAACCTGTTGTAGTACCCTTAGCCTCATTTATTAATTCATTACAAAATCCCTCTGCATTAGCAATCAATATCATCAAAAACACAACAAGTAATCTCAAAAGTCGTAACCCCCTAAAACATTGCCTAAAACCAACCCTGGCTGCAACATTAATCTGTGAATCCCTCAAGTATTGCCTCAACTAACCCATCTGCGGTATACTCATTAGCCACTGTATCCACCCTCAGATTAAGCTCTATGGCTGCCCTTTGGGTTATTGGTCCAATACAGGATATTTTTACCCCAGAGAGATAGGCTTGCATATCCTCACCATC
>JBDRAP010000243.1:0-6097 GCA_043823615.1 bacterium | reverse complement strand
AGGAGCTTGATCAGTTAAAATCAGATTTAATGTCCATGGTAGCTCATGACTTTCGTACCCCACTTACTGTGGTTAAGGGATATACAGCCTTGATGCTGGATGGAGATACAGGTACTATTAATGAAACACAACAAGAGTTTTTGAAGACAATTGACGAAAGTGCGAACAGGTTGTTAGATTTGATCAACGATTTTCTTGATGTGACCAAGATAGAATCAGGTAATATCGAGATTAAATATATGGAATTTGATCTTAAAGAATTGATTGCTTCTGTGATTAAGGAATTTAGCGAAATATCCCGAAAAAAGAATGTCTTTTTGCAGATGAATATTCACACGCAAGATGAATTGCTTCAGATAGAGGCAGATAAAGACCGCATACGGCAGGTATTGGATAATCTGATAGGTAATGCCATTAAATATACTCCGGAAAATGGACGCGTATTCATAGAAGCAGGGAAATTTGAAGACAAAAATATTATGATAAGCATTCGAGATACAGGGATAGGCATCTCTGTAGAAGAACAGAAAAAGGTGTTTGATAAATTCTTCAGGACAAAATTGGGGCAGCAATTTTCATCAGGTACAGGTCTTGGATTATCAATTGTTAAGAACATTATCGAAAAGCATAACGGCTCAATTACTGTTGAAAGCGAATTGGGTAAGGGGAGTACATTTACATTTGTCTTACCAAGAAAAAGAGTGATCTGAAAAATTAAAAATGAGGAAAGGGAGGAGAAATATTATGGGAACATTTCTTGCCAGAAAAGAACTGGTTAATCTTATTCAAACCAAAGGGTTAGTTGAATGCCTGATTGATACAGATGTTCAGGTGCAAATAAATGGGGTGGAGTTAAGCCTTTGTTCAGTAGAGATATTTGTTGACCACGGAACAATTGGTTTTCATAATCAGGAGAGAATCCTGTCTAAAACTGATGCCTTAGAGCCGGATTTAGATGGATGGTTCTTGCTGAAACAAGGACAATACAAAATAATCTTTAACGAGATAGTCAATATCCCTAATGATATGATGGCTATTGCCAGACCTCGTTCAAGCCTGCTGCGATGTGGTGTGAGTGTTTCCACTGCAGTTTGGGATTCTGGGTATTCCGGCAGAAGTGAGGCACTATTACTTGTCCATAACTCCAACGGATTTCGTGTCAAAAAAGATGCCAGACTCATTCAACTCCTCTTCTTCAGGCTTCCAGAGATGGTCACCCAAGGATATACAGGGATATATCAGGGAGAGAATATTGTCTCTTGAAAGATATAAGCCACAGAGAGCACAGAGTTCACAGAGATTACAAAGAAGACAGATGACTTCTTTGTCTTTGTGGTTAGTCTTCACTTCCTTATGCAAATAAATGGTGGAGTTCCAGGAAATTCAGGGTGTCTATGCCATAATGCAAAGGTATAACTTGTTTGAGGGTATCCTGTTGGATGATTTCCTATCATGACCTTGCTAAAACGCTTCGTTAGATATTTCAGCAATTTTTTATAATTGTCTATCTCACTGTCAAGGGTTATGATTACATGTCCTCCTGGTTTAAGCACATAATTTATGGCATTAACTACATTTTGTTCTGAAATTTTTCCAGGTTCATAACAATGTAATGATGCAACATCCATTGAATTTTGCAAAATACCCTCTGAGGCATATATTCCACGATGAACCATCTCGATTTTACCGGTAATATTATATACCCTTATTGATTCCTCTGGTAACAGCAATTTCCGAGCTTTATCTGTTATTTCAACATAATCAGGACGCTTCTCAAAGTTCCAAATATTAAGCACACTATTGATTTTTATTAATGCAAGACTAAACTCACCCCTGCCAGAGGCAAAGTCAACCCATGTTCGTGCATTTTTAATAATATCAGCAGTTATACACCCAATTGTATTGGTATCTACTATTTCAATCCCTAATTTATTAGCAGCCTCATACCTTTTGATATTAATCATATAACACTACTCCGACAAAATACTACAAGATGCTAATGTCCCCCACCATGCTTCTTGGCTCCGCCGCCATGGCCACCGCCGCCAGCCTTCTTAGGTGCAGGCTTTTTCGCCTCCTTTTCCTTAGATGCCGCTTCTTTTTCCTTGGCTGCCTCACCGCTTTCCTGCTTCATCAACCGTTCTTCCCATACCTGACGAGCTTCCAGCTTTTCTGCTGCTTCCTTATCCTTCCACTCACTATACTTTTCAGCCCTCATCTTAAAGTACTCACCATCAGATCCCTTGCCATCAGGAATGAAATATCCATTCATATCCCTGCCTGTCATATCCTTATACCTTGCTATGATTACGGTTCTAACCCAGGAATTATCCCATTTATAATTGCAAGCCTCAGCCTTGTAGGTAAGCAGGTATTTAACCTGTCTATGGGTTTGTTGGTCAATGTCATATTTGATTCGTTTCCCTTGAAAATAGTCATTCAGGATATAATACTTGCCCCCGGTATCAAGTGCCATCTCTTTTAAGAGAACACTCTCCCCTTTCGTCCTGGTGTCCACAATAAATATTGGGATAGAGTTATTCTTAGCAAAGTACTTGCATCGATTGTAGAGACTGGTTATTTCCCCTCCCTGTCCAGAGGTAACAACCACGATCGCCTTTCTTACATTTTTCTTTAAGGTACTGTCAATACAATCAATAATCCCATGATACACAGCCTCATCTGAATGCTCTTCTTCAAGGGAAAGATCATTGGTTATCTTTTCAATCCTTGTTTTAGAAAAGGTAAATGGTAGTATCTCGTGAGATTCTTTTTTATTGACACTACATACAGATATTTCATCGATCCCTGATTTCATTTTTTCTGAAAATAGGGCAAACATCTTTTTCAATCGTTGCTTAAAGGGGTGCATATTAATACAATTGTCTACTACAAAGCTAATACTGATATGATCAGTATCCTTTATAATTTGTTTAATCCCAACTGGTTTCATGACTAATTTATCCTCGCCAACCTTAAAGTTGCATCCTTTGAGTCCAACAAGTGGTGTTTTATCCCTTGTGGTAACCGAAACTTGATGTGTGACTAAAGGGAAACGACTGATATCTACCTTTTCTATTTCTACATTAATATCAAGTTGTTTAGATAGTGAGGGGATACAGGATTCTACAGAGTTAGTATTGAAGTCAGTTAAATACAAATACCCATAGTGGTTTACAGCAATACCGTACAAGGAGTTTCGTTCTGTCTTACCCTTTATCTCAACCCTTGTCCATTCATTATTGGCTGGAAAAAATCGAAAGACATTACCCTCAGCCGTGGTAAGATAGAAATAAGAGATCTCGTTATTATCTGTATTTCCAATGGTTAATGCCAATGGTTTTTGATTTCCTGGTATGGGAATAATTTCTTTTATCTCACCAACTTCATCAAACTTGAACAGGCTTTTTTTCCATGAATCAGCCACCCAGACATAGCCTTCTTTATCAACCAATACTGCCCTTGGATGATAAAGTCCACCATTTCCATGACCAAGACGGCCAATACAGGCGATAAATTTGCCATCCTTGTTAAACTTTTGCACCCTTGAATTCCCGGCATCAGCTACAAAAATATTCCCCTTAGAATCAGCGGCAACTGCCTCTGGGGATGAAAACTCAGCGGTCTTATATCCCTGATGCCCAATACTCAGCAAAAACCTTCCCTGAGGAGAAAATTTTATTACCTTGTGCAATGCCTTATCCGTCACCCAGATATTATAGCTTTTATCAACACAAATACCGTATGGCTGCCACAGATTTTGTTCCCCTTTTCCCTTTATCCCTATCTGCGAAATAAGGTTAAATGTTGGAGAAAGTTTTAGTATCCTGCCTGAATAATTAGCAAGATACACGAATCCATCATGATCAGATGCTATTCCTGTAGGATTATTGAAACAGACATTCTTTGGTGTATTTCCCTGTAATGAAGCAAGGCTCTCATAAGATGTTGGCAATTTATCCTCTTTAAGATAATATGCCTTGATTCGCTTACTAATCTCCTCATTTTCATCTATCTCGCCAAGTGTTATGGCATATCGCCATGCAGAAAAGGCTTGTTCCACCAGCCCTGCCCGATAATAACTTTTCCCCATCCAGTACCAGGCATTAAGCATACTTGGGTTTAATTCAATAGCCTTTTTATAGAAGGGGATGGCTTCTATAAATTGCAGGTTGTTATGAAGATTAATCCCTTGATTAAAGTAGTCTTGAGCATTTTCTTTGAGGCTGTCATATCCATTATGATGGGATTGTTCTGGTTTTTGATGAGCATCCGCTTTCCAGAACTCCGGCTCTTTTACCTTTTCTGCCTTTTCATGTTTTTCATGTTTTTCTGTCTTCTCTGCTAAATGTGCTGCCTTATCATGTCCGCCATGCTCAGCATACGCAAGAGGGCTGTATATCAGCCATGTTATCAGTGAAAGGATTATAGACTTGTGTCTCATGATAAATTTACTCCTTAATTAATCATAAGCGTTCAGCTGTCAGCTGAACGCTTACAGATGGCATATCTTTTCGACCTGTGCAAACGGAAAACAGGGAATATAGCCACAGATTTCGCAAGAATTACCACAGATTAAAAGACAATCTGCAGACAAATTCAACAATTAATGTTCGGTGAACTTGTAGAGACATGGTAGAGATGCAATATGTGGTAGAGACGCAAAATTTTGCGTCTCTACCACATGCCTTTCAGATTCTTCTTCTCTATTCTCTCTGTAATCTGTGCAATCTGTGTAATCTGTGGATTAAATCCCGATTGCACAGCTCGAAAAATTACGATTCACGGTGAACCAACACAACTCAACCATTTATCTTTGAACCATGCCACTAATTTGACGACAGGCAGAACATATCATTCCAGAATTACCATCGAACCACATCTCATAACTTGGGGATTTACACCTCATACAAAAAGGCGGATCAATATCTTTGAAAACAGGATTCCAGAAAACATTGAAATAAAAATTCTTATCTCTGCCCAGTATTTCTAATTTGCATTTAATCTTAGGTTGATAGATTACAGCAGTATTAAGCAATTTGATATTGACCTTAAGTTTATGCTTTTCCTCTAAGTCTAAAACCTTTCTTTCTTTTTCCAGGGTATTAAGTTTAAGTTTTTCATTTAGTCTTATTTGTTGTTCATTACCCAAACCTTCTTTCCTCAACTTTTGTTTAATCTCCGCCTCATTTTCTAAATAATAATTCTCAACCCGTATTATTTCTTTAGACAGCTTTTTTAAGCTAATTTTCTTCATCTCTTCGATCGTAGCAGTTATTTCATTTTTAATATACCCACAAGCAGCTTCATATGTCTCTTCTAATGGTTTTGTTTCATCTTCAGACATACCCTTAAGCTCACATTTTGTCCCGATAAATAATGTATCTAAAACATCAAGCAATCTATTATCAACCGCAGCTGAAACTCTATCTACGACAACGGTTTTTATCTGTTCTTTTTTATCATCGCTGATGTATGATATCTTGAAATTGAACAAACAATAAGAGAATCTTTCAAGTATGTCAGATAAGAAATTAGTCTTACAATTATAGAATTTTATCTTGTTAGCGATTTTGTCGCGTATGTGACCAGTGGTAGTGGTTAGTCCATTTAGATACAATCTTGTAGCTGACCCTTTTTGTGAGGTGAGATTGATAAGCGTATCTAAGTAAGGATGCCCATAAGATATAAATTCTGCCTCCGGATATTGGTCCTGCAGATTGCGGTCAAAGATAAACTTAAAATAAGACCTGCGATTAAAGTTATCTGATAATTTATCATCTGCCAGGACTTCCAGCATCTTATTATTTTTAATCTCGGCTAATGCCCCTAATAAAGCAAATGATTGTTGACAAAAGCCCATTAAATCATCAAGCATTTTTTATTCCACCTCATAATCTTCGCCAAACAATGCCTCTTCTAATTCCTTTGTTGCCATGTAGCTTTGTTTAGCAGATTGCAGTTGATTTCCAAACTCCTGTATTTTTCCCTCTAATTCATCTGTAGAGGCAGAGCCTGTCCATATGTCCATGATAGTTTCTTCAAAGCCTCTATTCTCATCCAAATTGCCCAGAATCATATCCATCTCACCAATAAC
>JBDRAP010000242.1:0-5518 GCA_043823615.1 bacterium | reverse complement strand
TGCCCGCAATTTTAGGCCAGGAATAGCATGGATGCCTGATAAAGATACCATTATCGCCACGGACATCTATTGCTTCAATGTTAAGGATGTGTATGCTAACGAGATGCAGAGCGAGGTCAGGATTGGGGCAGAGAGATGGCTGACAGATAAATTAGCTATCAGGGCAGGGTTTTATGGAAGAAGCTTTCATACCATTGGAATTGGATTGAGAAGTAAGCCGGTGGAGGGCTCAACCGCACCAAATATGCTGTATCAGATTGATTATGGTCTAATAGAATCAGATGGCGACGGAACCCATCTTTTGTCGGCTACGGTAAAATTTTAGACGACAAGATAGACAGGATGATAGAATAGACAGGATAACAGAATAGACAGGATAACAGGATAGACAGAATAGACAGAATAGACAGGATAACAGGATAGACAGGATAACAGGATAGACAGAATAGACAGAATAGACAGAATAGACAGGATAACAGGATAGACAGAATAACAGAATAGACAGAATAACAGAATAGACAGGATGATAGGATGAATTATCTATGGTGTACTAATTTATTGATACCTTTGAACGGTTGACATCCAAATTAAGTGAGATACTATTAAATTATCCTGCCAATCCTGTTATCCTGTCTATTCTGTCATCTTGTTCATCTTGTCAAAAAAAAGGCGGGATGGCAGAGCGGTTTAATGCGGCGGTCTTGAAAACCGTTGATGGGGAAACCTGTCCATAGGTTCGAATCCTATTCCCGCCGCCAGATAAGTCTTTTACGGAGAGGTGCCGGAGTGGCCGATCGGGGCTGCCTGCTAAGCAGTTGTAGGGCCTAAAACCTTACCGAGAGTTCGAATCTCTCCCTCTCCGCCATTTTTTCATTGATGTTAAGGGGAAAAACACAATGGAAATACCAGAAAAACAAGAAATATACCGTTATGTATATTTTAATACCCAGCTTGGTTGGATGGGCATAGCATCCAGCGACCAGGGGATACGAGCCATAGTTTTACCCCAAAAAGAAAGGAAGATGGTCGCCAGAGAGCTAAAAAAACAGCTCCCACCCAATGCTAATATGCTGTTTGATTTTTATTATTTTTCAGAGATAAGTGAGACATTTAAGCACTATTTTAGAAAGAGATCGGTAATATTTGATTTTCCCTTAGATATTAATCGGGGAAATGTATTTGAAAGAAAGGTATGGGATGCAACCTGCTCTGTACCGCATGGTGAGATTAGAACATATAAATGGGTTGCCCAGGAGATTGGTTTTCCTGAGGCAGTAAGGCCGGTAGCCAGTGCCTTAAGATATAATCCCTTGCCAATTATCATTCCCTGTCATCGAGTGGTTATGAGTGAATACTCAAGAGAAGGCTATTCTCGTGGGTTTGAGTGGAAAAGAAAATTATTGGAGATTGAAAGAAGAGGAAAGGTACTTTCAGACTTTTGTACCATAAAGGAAACATGATTATAGTCATCAATTAATTAGATAATTACAAACACACCCCATGGTCAAACATGGGGTGTGTTTGTTTATTCAGGTTATACACCATCAAGGCGGTTAGTTATGAAATGGCAGAACTATATCACGGTTGATCCAACTATATGTCACGGAAGAGCATGTATCAATGGAACACGGATAATGGCATCAGTAGTTCTTGATAACTTAGCAGTTGGGCTTACACCTGATGAAATTACACATAGCTATCCATCATTAAGTCGTGAGATGGTGCAGGCAGTTATTGCTTACGCAGCAGAATTGAGCCGTGAACGAGTTGTTGCTATGCCATACGAGGTGGCAGCATGAAGTTTAAGGTGGACGAGAACTTACCAGTTGAAGTGGCGGACTTGTTGCGGCAAACAGGATATGATGCTATAACTGTAATGGATCAGCATCTTGGAGGGAGTAATGATTCTAAGATTGCATCAGTTTGTCAGCAAGAGAGGCGTGTTTTAGTAACAATGGACACGGATTTTGCAGATATTCGAGCTTATCCGCCAAGTGATTTTTCTGGATTGCTTGTGTTACGATTAAGGCAACAGGACAAACACCATGTGTTGGATGTAGTTGCACGACTGACATGGATGCTTTCCGATGAACAAATTGATAAATACTTATGGATCGTTGAAGAAGAACGAATTAGAATCAGAGGATAATTTTAACTTAAGCAGGAGAGATCAATGAATGTACTGGATATTCCAAAAGCATATGAACCGCGTGATGTAGAAGAAAAATGGTACAAATACTGGGAGCAGCACAATTGTTTTATGCCCATTGAAGAAACAGGGGACGAAAAATGCTTTTCTATGGTTATTCCGCCGCCAAATGTGACCGGCTCACTCCATATGGGACATGCCTTGAATAATACTATTCAGGATATTCTGGCTCGGTGGAAACGGATGCAAGGGATAAATGTCCTCTGGGTACCAGGCACAGACCATGCCGGTATTGCTACTCAGAATGTAGTAGAACGAGAGCTGAAAAAGCAGGGATTAACACGAAACGATTTGGGACGAGAAGAATTTATCAAACGAGTATGGGAATGGAAAAAACAATATGGTGATATAATTATCCATCAGTTAAAACGGCTTGGCTCATCCTGTGATTGGTCAAGAACAAGGTTTACCATGGATGATGGATTGTCAAGGGCAGTCAGAGAGGTTTTTGTCAGGCTCTACAAGGAAGGGCTTATCTATCGGGGTAATTATATCGTTAACTGGTGTCCCAGATGCCATACCGCCCTCTCAGATATTGAGGCTGAGCATAAAGATATAAACGGACATTTATATTATCTCAGGTATCCGATTGAGGATGAAGGAGATGAGGCACAAAGAGAGAGCAGATATATCGTTGTAGCTACCACCAGACCAGAGACCATGCTTGGTGATACCGCAGTTGCGGTAAATCCAGAGGACGAAAGGTATCGCAGCTTGATTGGAAGATATGTGATCTTGCCTGTGTTAAATCGCAGGATACCCATTATTGCTGATTCTTTTGTTGAGCCTGAATTTGGTACTGGTGCGGTAAAGGTTACCCCAGCCCATGACCCTAATGATTTTGAGATTGGCAAGAGACATGACCTGCCACAAATAAATATCCTGAATCCTGATGCCACCATGAATGAAAACGCCGGACACTATCAGGGACAGGATAGGTTTTTGTGCCGCAAGCATCTGATGCAAGACCTGCAAGAGCAAGGGCTTGTGGAAAAGATTGAAGAATATAATCTATCTGTAGGACATTGCTATCGATGCCATACCATTGTTGAGCCATACCTTTCACCTCAATGGTTTGTTCGGATGAATAGTCTGGCTGAGGAGGCAATCAAGGCAGTAGAGGATGGGCGAATAGAGTTTGTACCAAAGAAAGCTTGGGAAAAAACATACTTTGAATGGATGAGAAATATCAAGGACTGGTGTATCTCAAGACAAATATGGTGGGGACACCGTATCCCTGTCTGGTATTGCCAGCAGTGTGGCAAGGTATTGGTGGAGAGAGAAGACCCTTGTGTTTGCACTGCCTGTGGTGGTGAGATAGAACAGGATGAGGATGTGCTTGATACATGGTTTTCATCTGCCCTTTGGCCATTTTCCACACTTGGTTGGCCTGATAATACCCCTGACCTCAAACGGTTTTACCCTACCAGCGTCCTTTCTACCGGCTTTGACATCATCTTTTTCTGGGTTGCCAGAATGATCATGATGGGCTTGAAGTTTCAGGAGAATATTCCCTTTCACAAGGTTTATATCCATGCCCTGATTCGGGATGCCGAGGGTCAAAAGATGAGTAAATCAAAGGGTAATGTTATTGACCCGCTTCATGTTATCGATGATTATGGTACCGATGCGCTCAGATTTACTTTGGCAATTATGGCTGTTCAGGGACGAGACATCCTGCTTGCCGAGGAACGGATAGAGGGGTATAAGCACTTTTGCAATAAGATCTGGAATGCGGCAAGGTTTATCCTCATGAATCTGGATGGGTATGATGCAGAGACAGGAGTCAGGAGTCAGAAGTCAGAAGATAACAGACAGGAAGAGATAGCCGATGAATGGATAGTTTCACGGCTTAATCAGACAATTGAACAGGTTACTCAAGGGTTAGAGTCTTTCAACTTTGCAGAGGCATCTGCTGTTGTCTATCACTTTGTCTGGCATGAATATTGTGATTGGTATCTTGAGCTGGTTAAGCCGAGGTTGAGGCAGGATGATGAGACAAAGAAAACAGTGCAATATCTATTGGCAACAACCTTTGAATCCATACTGAAGCTGCTTCATCCATTTATGCCGTTTATTACAGAAGAATTATGGCAAAGGCTGCCGCGTTTGCCCTTTGAGACAACAATTATGCTCTCTAAATGGCCAGAGACAGGATCAATTAATCCAAAAGCCATTGAGGATATGGAATTGATCATGGAGGTAATTAGTACTATTCGCAATATTCGCTCTATGGTAAATATTCCTCCAAAGATGAGATTGCCGATAATCATGGTCAAACATTCTTTGGATGAGACAGCTGTCGTTCTTAAATCATGTATCGAATATATCAGGCGACTCGGCAACATAGAAACAGTTATCTTTGACCCAAAAGCAGAAAAACCACATGCCTCAGCCGTGGCAGTGGCAAAAGGTATGGAGATCTACATCCCGCTGGAGGGATTAATTGACATAGAAAAGGAAAAAATGCGACTTGGAAAGCAGCTTGAAGAGATAACACAAGCATTGAAAGGTGTTCAGGCTAAGTTGAATAATCCAGGCTTTGTTGATAAGGCACCACAGGAGGTAGTGGATAAGGTGAGGGAACAAGGGGAATTGCTTGAGGCAAAGAGGGAAAGGCTGGAAGAAAACTTGAGGATGTTGGGAATTAGATAAGCGTTCAGCTATCAGCAGTCAGCCTTCAGCTTTTGCAAGGCATTTACGGCATAAAAGGAGGGGAGCCCCTCTGGCACAGGAAAACATAAAGTTAGGAACGCTTCATTTTGCCTTGATTTTATGGTCTTTGCTGATAGCTGATAGCTGACAGCTGAACGCTTATTAAATAAGTATGACAAGGAGGCAAATTATGGAATGTTCAACAAGTCCGGACGGCAGGGGTTTTGCCCTGCCAACATCTGATGAGTATGTTCAGGAGTATGAGCGGCTACAGGAAATCGTGAGCAAAAAGCGAGAGGAAGGGTATGAGATTGTAGTGGTTGTTGGTGTTGGCTTTGTGGGTGCGGTTATGGCCGGGGTGGTGGCAGATAGTGTGGATAAGGACACCGGAAAGCCAAAGAAGTTTGTCATCGGGATGCAGCGACCCTCGGTTCGGTCTTTCTGGAAGATACACTATCTCAATGAGGGTATTTCCCCTGTCAAGGCAGAGGATCCAGAGGTAGAGAAAATAATTCAGCGATGTGTGAAGGAAAAGGAAACGCTTATAGCTACCTATACCCACGATGCCCTTAAACTGGCTGATATAGTAGTGGTAGATGTTCAGTGCGACTATCTCAAGGAATCTATGGGTGATCTTTCTACCGGACATGCAGA
>JBDRAP010000241.1:0-2378 GCA_043823615.1 bacterium | reverse complement strand
TCCCTGACCCGGTTGATCGAAAATCATGAACAGGAAATTAATGAAGGCCATGTCAACCATTCAGAATAAGATAAAAAAGATGAACGTTATCTCTTTGCCAATTTTGGAGTCAAGGGACTGATATGTAAGCCCCCTGATTACCTTGTATCCGTCCAGAAACGAGACAATTTTTGCAAAATAAAAACAATGAAATACTGGATGAGATGATGAAGCGGTACCCTGAGAAGGTTGTGTCAGAGGACCAAATATTCAGTCACGTCCACAGAGGTGACCACATATTTATCAGTACGGGCTGTGGTGAACCTCAGTACCTGGTGAACGCCCTCACAAATTATACACGATCTCATCCAAAGGCTTTTTTCGATGCCGAGGTGTTTCATGTATGGACACTTGGTGTTGCGCCCTACACGGATCAAAAATTAAGGCATAATTTTCGGCATAACTCCTTCTTCATAGGAAACAATACCAGAGATGCAATCAATAAAGGGGTTGCGGATTATACTCCTATATTCTTGTCACAGGTCCCCAAACTCCTTTATCGCAAACTTATACCTGTTGATGTGGCCATGATACAGACCTCACCACCCGATGGTCATGGCTATATGAGTTTGGGTGTAAGTGTTGATATAACGAAGGCAGCAGTGGAAAATGCTTCAACGGTGATAGCCCAAGTTAATTCCAATATGCCTCGTGTCCATGGAGATACCTTCATACATATAGATGATGTTGATTTTGTTATCCCTCATGACGAACCAATATTGGAATACAAAACAGAAGTTTCTGACGAAATTGCCCATCAGATCGGGAAATATGCTGCGCGGATCATCGAAGATGGGGACACCATTCAAGTTGGATATGGAAGCATACCAAATGCAATACTCTCAAATCTCAGCACCAAAAAGCATCTTGGAGTACATACAGAGCTATTGAGTGATGCAATTGTGGAACTGATGAAGGATGGGGTTATTGATAACACAAAAAAGAGTATTGACCGCGGAAAAACAGTGGCAACTTTTTGTATGGGCAAAAAGGAGACCTATGAATACATTCATGATAATCCAGGGATAGAATTCAGGACCATTGAGTATACCAATAATCCCCTGGTTATTGCCCAGCATAACAATATAGTTGCGATAAACAGCGCCCTGGAAGTGGATCTCACAGGTCAGGCGACTGCAGAATCCATAGGAAAGATATTCTATAGCGGGATAGGAGGGCAGGCTGACTTTATGAGAGGTGCCGTTTTATCACCTAATGGCAAAACAATACTCACAATTCAATCAACTGCAAAGGATGGTACAGTTTCAAGAATAGTGCCATTTCTCAAAGAGGGAGCGGGCGTCACTTTGAACAGAGGAGATATTCACTATGTTATAACAGAGTACGGAATAGCATATCTGCACGGGAAAAACATCAGAGAACGTGCAATGCAATTGATATCCATAGCACACCCAAAGTTCAGACCTTCACTTATAGAAGAGGCAAAGAATCTGAATCTGATATATAAGGATCAAGCGTTCATACCAGGCAAGAAGGGGGAGTACCCTGAAGATCTGGAGACCTTTAGAACTACAGAAACCGGCCTTGAAATCTTTCTAAGACCTGCAAAAATCAGTGATGAGCCATTACTTAAAGACTTCGTGTATTCTCTTTCAGATCAGAGCCTGTATCGGAGGTTTTTTTCCAGACGGACTGATATGCCGCATGAGTTTTTACAGAAATTTGTAATTATTGACTATGCTGAAGAAATGGCAATTTTTGCAGTGATAGAGCATGCACAAAAAGAAGAGATCATTGGAGTGGGACGGCATTATATTGACAAAAACACACATACTGCAGAGGCAGCATTCGTGGTAAGGGACGATTTTCAGAAGAGAGGAGTAGGTACGGAATTACTCAAGTATCTTACGTACCTGGCCCAGAAACAAGGGCTTCTTGGCTTTACGGCAGAGGTGTTGGCAGATAACAAACCAATGCTTCATGTATTTCAAAAGATGGGCTTTGACATACAAAAAAGTATAAGTGCAGGTGTCTTTGAATTGAAAATGATGTTCAGGGGGTAATTTGGTATGACGAATATGAGATACCTCTTCGAGCCGCGATCCATTGCAGTAATCGGGGCATCCCATGATACGGCCAAGATAGGGTATACGGTGTTGGAAAATGTCGTGTGAGGCGGTTATCCCCACAAGGTGTATCCAATAAATCCTCAAGGCGGTGAAATACTTGGTCTTCGGGTCTTCAGGGACCTGGAGGAGATCGATGAACCCATTGATCTGGCACATATTGTCATTCTAATTTCGAAATTTTGCGAAAAAAGACTTCGCAATTTTTCTAAATTTTCATGTCCAATAAAATAATCTAAAGAGGTAGGTCAG
>JBDRAP010000240.1:0-6000 GCA_043823615.1 bacterium | reverse complement strand
TCGTGGTTTATATTCTTTATTGTACTTCACCTTGGTAAATAGTTGCGATTTTATTATCCTGTCATCCTGTCAAAAATGAAAAGGGGTGGCAAGCATTAAGTGAACTTCTTGTGTCAACTTAATTAATGGATTGCATATATTCCCCCCCTTCCTATATTGGCAACTGACTCATCCCAAATATTGGCAGGAGGATGGCAGATACTATTCCGGCAACGATTGTCCCTATTATCAGGATCATGGCTGGTTCCAGAAAGGAAACGATTCTAAGTATTTGATTTTGCAGGGCAACATCATAGTTATCTGCTACATTTGTCAGCATTTGTTTTAGGTTACCCATTTCCTCTCCACAAGCAATCATCTGAATCATCAGCTCTGGAAAAACCCTTGCCTCTTGAAGTGGTATGGCTATCCCAGCCCCTTCCTTTATCTTGCTTTGAACGACAAGTATTCGTTTAATTATAATACTGTTAATAATACTATCCTTGGCAATTTTGACTGCATCAATAATAGGAATCCCTCCATCTAAAAGGGTGGACATACTTCTGCAGAATCTGGTTGCACAAAAGAGTTTTACTAAAGATCCAATACATGGGATTACTAAAACACACCAATCAAGCATAGCAACTCCTGTTTTTGTTTTCAGGGCAAGCCTGTACAAAATAATTCCTCCGACAAAAAGACAGGCAAATAACCACCAATAACTACTTATTATTTGGCTTATCCACAATAATATTTGGGTTGGAACAGGAAGTGTTTCTCCCATCTGTTGAAAGATAGAGACAAATCTTGGAATAACAAAGACAAAAACAGTTGTAACCACCAATCCTCCAACACCAATCATCAAAAAGGGATAGATTAACATGGATATTATTCTGGACATTAAAGCCTCTTGTTTCTTAAAAAGCTCTGTTATTCTTTCCAGAGCCAAATTCAGAGTGCCGCTTATCTCTCCAATACGGATCATAACTATCTCAAGATTTGAAAAAAGGTGTGGATAAACAGACAGGGCAGCAGAAAGACTATTACCTTTTTGAATGTTTTCTTTTATTTGCAAAAGGATTTCTTTTCTTTGTTTATTTTCTGTAATACGGACAAGGATGTCTAACCCTTTATCAATAGTAATTCCTGCACAAATGAGGTTGGAAAGCTGTTGAATAATTAAGCCTGCCTCTTTTCTCTTGAGCCTGAAAAGGACATTATCTTTTCTATGCGTTATCTTTATTGGACAAAGCCCTTTTTGTCTAATGTATTCCACAACAGATGCCTCTATTTCTCTCTGGACAATCCCTTCGTGGATAATGCCGTCTTTATCGGCTGCTTTATAGATAAATGTAGGCATTTTTGCTCCTTGTTCTCTTTTTATCATAGAGCCATTTGGGGTTAAATCAGCAATTCCTAATTATGGAAAAAAGATTCCCGCAGAGATCTGCATAAGGATTCGCAAAGAACGCAAAGTAAAGAAGAAAAGGATGAAATTTCCACCGTTTTTCTTATTTCTTTAGCCTTATCTCTGCGGACTTTGCGAAAACTTTGCGATCTTTGCGTGCCAAAATGAGAATTGCTGGTGATTAATCCCCTTTTTCAAAGCATCTCACCCCGTGTTCTTCTCCATACAATCGAATCTCTGGCTCAACCTCTTTGCATCTTGGGGAAGCATTGGGACATCTTGGATGAAACCTGCATCCAGTTGGAAGATTCATGGGGTTTGGAACAACACCTGGGATAGTATTGAGCCGTTTTGGGGTAACACCATTAGACTCTATGATTGGGATGGAATCTATCAACCCTTTGGTATAAGGATGAATAGAAGAGGATGTAACGCCTGTGGCTGTAAATATCTGCTGTGTTCGGGCATATTCTACAATCTTACCTGCATACATAATGAGAACCCTTTTGGTAATGGCAGAGATGATACTCAAATCATGGGTAATAAGTAAAACAGACATGTTTAACTTAACTTGCAGGTGCTGGATTAAATCCAATATCTGTGCCTGGATAGTTACATCAAGGGAAGTGGTTGGTTCATCAGCAATAAGAAGTTCCGGATGTGTAACAAGGGACATGGCAATCATGACCCGTTGATTCATGCCTCCACTTAATTGATGTGGGTATCGCTTGAATTGTTCTTCAGGGGAGGGCAAACCGCATAACCCTAACAGCTCAATGGCTTTTTCAACTGCTGCTTTTTGGCTTATCTTTTGATGAAGGGTAACTGCTTCGCAAATTTGGTTACCTACAGTAAAAACAGGATTTAAGGATGTAACTGGATCCTGAAATATCATGGATATTTTCTTTCCCCGAATTTCCCGCATCTGGGAAGGGCTGTATTTCAATAAATCGTTCCCATGATACAGTATCTCACCCTCTATTTTTGCCTGAGAAGGGAGTAATCGAAGGATGGATAAGGCTGTCATAGACTTTCCACAACCACTTTCTCCAATAATACCTACAATTTCTCCCTTATTTACCTCAAAATCCACACCATCTACAGCCTTTACAATCCCTTCAGAGGTATGAATCTGAGTCTTCAATCCCTTAATCTTTATTAAAGTTTCTGGCATGTTGCTCCTCCTTCTTACAATTATACAATTCATTTTGCAATTTGTCTACTGTTTTTCGACCTGTGTGATGTTTTTTCTTGACAAAACAAAACACATATGATATATTGTTAAAAATTGAGCATTAAAATTGATGAAATATAAAGAAGGACAAAAACTCTTGACTGATTTTTTAATAAAAATGTTAGTCTATAAGTGTTATCCTTCTTTTTTTTGTAGTTATTTAGCCATCTAAATGTGAAAATTTGGTAAGTAGAATCAGTATAATTAACAATCCTAAGGGTTGTATTTATAATTAAATAGACAAGGGGGAAAATGTAGATGGAAATGTTGTACCTGCTTTTGATGGGGATTGTCATGTTTTTTGCCTGCTATGAAGCTATTTTTGTTTATCGAAGGATAAATCGTTGGGTAGGGAAGGAGCGAGCAATTTGTCTGATTAAGGTTCCAGTGTTAACTATGCTGATATGTATGCTTGTCTGTATGATAAATTGTGTAGTGGATCTTTCTGTAATGGCAGGATTTTAATAGTCGTACCTTGTACACAAGGGCGAACAAACAATGGAGGATATAGTGATAAAGGTTGTTGTTATGGGTGCAATGGGACGAATGGGCAGAGCGATTGTCCAACAGTCTCTTGCATCAGAAGACATGGAAATAGCAGGTTGTGTTGAACGGAAAGATCACCCCTTGCTTGGTACAGATATAGGGAACGGCATTATCTTAAAATCAAGCATAGAGTCTGTGGTTCAGGATTCAGGGCAAGCACAAGCGTCAAAGGTATCCTCTTTGCTTCGGCAGGTAATTATCGATTTTACATCACCAGAGGCAACAATCAATCATCTTGAAACAGCCTGTCTTCTTGGATGTCCCATGGTTATTGGTACTACCGGACTAAATAAATCCCAAAATGAGAAATTAGCCAAAGCAGCTGAGTCTATTCCTATAGTTTATGCAGCAAACATGAGCCTTGGGATGAACCTTCTCTTTAAGTTGGCAGCTCTGGCAGCTGGTGCCCTTGGCAATGAATATGAGGTGGAAATACTTGAGGCACATCATCATAAAAAGGTTGATGCCCCTTCAGGCTCTGCCTTGAAGATAGCTGGGGTGATTGCTGAGGCTCTGGAAAGGGATCTGGATAAGGTGGCTGTGTACGGCAGGCAGGGCTCTCCTGGACCAAGAAAGCCTGATGAAATCGGAATATTTGCCATAAGGGGCGGGGATATTATTGGTGAGCATACAGCTATGTTTATTGGAGATGGTGAACGATTAGAGATAACCCATCGTGTTCAGAACAGGGATACCTTTGCCTCTGGTGCCCTACGAGCGGCAAGGTTTGCAGCCAATGCCTCACCAGGGCTATATGATATGATGGATGTGCTGGGAATCTAAGGATTATAGTGAACAACATTAATTTTTTGACACACAGTAGTCGCACCTTTTATAGGTGCGTTAGTTCCGCAGGCATAAATCCTGCGACTACCAAGGCACAGAGGGCAACCACAGGGGGTTGCCCTCTACAGGCGTTATACTTACAACACTATTAGGAGGAAAACAGGATGAAACAAGTTATCAGAACACAGGGTTCACATGTTCCGGATGCTCCGTATTCTCAGGCAATAGCCTTTAAGGATTTGCTCTTTACCGCTGGACAATGTCCCAAGGACTTAAAAACAGGAAAATGCATTGATGGCAGCATAGAAGAGCAGGTACGATTGGTCTTGGAAAACCTTAAGGCTGTTCTTGAGGCTGGCGGCTCATCCTTGGATAATGTTCTTAAGACCACAGTATTTTTGGTTGATATGAATGATTTTGACATTATGAACAAGATTTACAAGGAATACTTCAAGGATAATAAGCCTGCCAGATCCTGTATTCAGGCAGCCAAGCTTCCATTTGATATCAAGGTGGAGATAGAGGCTATTGCCTATATTCCTACTGGTTCATGACATTTGATGATGTAGGGGCAGTCCCCTGTGCCTGCCCTCTGTCTCACCTGCCATCAAAGGAAATACAAGCGATGTCATTACCACAAATAGCCCTTGGAAACAAAATTATTGGCAGCGATACCCCGGTATTCATCATTGCCGAAGCAGGGGTTAATCATAATGGCTCTTTAGAGAGAGCCAAACAGATGATTGAGGTAGCAAAAGAGACAGGGTGTGATGCTGTAAAGTTTCAAAGTTTTACTGCAAAAAATCTACTATCCAATGCTGTTCCGCGAGATGTTTTTCAGATGCTTGCATCTCTGGAGCTATCTATTGATGCTCACCTTATACTTTCAGAATACGCAGAAAAAACAGGCATTTTATTTCTTTCAACTCCCTTTGATGAGGAACAAGCTGATATGCTTGAAGAAATGGGAATGCCTGCCTTTAAGATACCGTCCGGAGAATTGACCAATCACCCCCTCTTAAAACACATTGCCATGAAGAAAAAACCAGTTTTGCTGTCATGCGGAATGGCAAGCATGGAGGAAATAGCTGAAGCTGTGGAGATAATCCTAAGAGAAAATCCCCAGCTCATCCTTTTGCAATGCACAACAAGCTATCCTTGCTTACCTGAAGATGCAAACCTGATGGTTATCCAGAGCATTATGTCTGCCTTTGGGTTATTGGTTGGCTACTCGGATCACACCATTGGAACAACTGCAGCCGTTATTGCTGTTACTCTTGGAGCAAGGGTGATTGAAAAGCATTTTACCTTAGACACATCCCTTCCCGGTCCTGATCATAAGGCATCCATTGAGCCGGCACAGCTAAAAGAATTGGTTCAAAGGATACGAGAGGCAGAACAATGTCTTGGAAAGCCACAAAAATTTCCTGTCCCTTCTGAGACAGCAGCTCGACAGCAAGTCAGAAAAGGGATTACTGCCAAAAGGGATATTGCTTGGGGAGAAGTAATTACGCCAGAGATGATATGTATGAAAAGACCAGCCATTGGTTTCTTGCCAGCCCATATTGATCTGATCATTGGCAAAAAGACAAGGGTGGATATTGTGGAGAATGAGCCGATTGGATGGGAGAAGATAGACGGATAGTTGAATTGTTTGAACCGTCAGCAGACCCGGCACGGTCTATGGATAGATCTCGCGAATACCGGCAGCACGGCAGGAAGCGAGAAATGGATTCAGCAAAGGATGATGAAGCAGGAAACCCGCAACAAGCTGACCGATTACTGGAAAGACATGACATCAAAAAAAAGGGAAGAATACGCCATATTGACCAATATCATTCAGCAGAATATTCGGTGGAAGCAGCGATTCAATAATTTAACACTCGATGTTCAAGTTTTTTTCTCAACACAACCTCGAGGAGTACTCGATCTTGTCATCTCGAGGAGTACTCGACGAGAGATCTCAAGAACTGAGTGAAGATAGTAAAAGTTATGGTGTAGTGGTTTGAGATTTCTCCCTTCGGTCGAAATGACAAAGAAGGGTCGA
>JBDRAP010000239.1:0-2511 GCA_043823615.1 bacterium | reverse complement strand
TTTTTCTGAAAAGGAATAAAGGTTATCCCCGTTTTTATCCTTAACCCCTACATAAATAGAGCCGTCATACCCTACCCCGGCTGATGATCTGATTCCATAAACGACAGGGTATTTCCACATTATCTGTCCCCATTCAGAAAGGGCATAAAGGGCACTGGTTTCCTGATCCCCATTTACACCAACAAATATCTTGCCATCAAACCCAATTACAGGTGAAGAAAATCCTTTACCCTTTAATCTGATTCTCCATTTCACATCACCATTTAATAGAAGGGCATAAAGGTCCCCGGAGACAGAGATAACATATATTACCCCATTATGTATGATTGGAGAGGATTCCACAGAATCACCTGTATAATATTTCCATCTTAAGCTACCGTCTGTAGCAAGGCTATACAGATACCCATCCCGAGATCCTGCATATATTGTATTATTATCATTATCCAATACTGGTGAAGAAATAATGGATTTCAGGGTTTCATATACCCATAACTGTTCCCCTGTATCTGCATTAAGGCAATAAATCTTCCCATCTGTAGAGCCAAAAAACATTTTCCCATCCTGCGTGAGAACAGCAGATGAGTTTCTTATGCCTTGTCCGGTTTGAAAGCTCCATTTTAATTTAGGTGAAAATTCCTCCTGACCAAGCGAGTGTTGAATAGATTTTCGTAGCAAGCTAACCTCACCCGGTGCAAGGGCAACAGCAATCAGCATATTTGACGGCTGAGACTCACCCATCTCGTTGTAGGCAACCACCATATATTGATAATTTATCCCGCCCAAAACATCCCTATCCTCAAAGTGTTTTTCATCCTGTCCAACCGTAGCTATTGTCTTGTATTCAGTATTTGTCCCTTCTGCCCGTTCAATACGAAACCCTGTCTCATTTGATGAGTTATCCTTCCATGCAATGGTAATTGCTTCCCTGTGAGCAGTAACCAATATCAGATTATCAGGTGGTTTTGGAATAGCATTGCGAGTTCTCACCACAGCAGTATTTGAATAGCCTGAATACTCATTCCCCTTAACAGCCCTTATTCGATAATGATAGATGCTGTCAGCAAGAAGTTTGATATCCATATAGGATATGCCCTCTGAGGCAATGGTTGCTATCTCCTGAAAGTCTCCTGTTCGGGATGCCCTCTCTAAGATAAACCCTGTTTCCCCATCAGAGTTATCCTGCCATGTAATCTGAACACAACCCTCCTGAATTGCAGATGTCTCAAGATCACTTGGAGACTGTAATGGTGGCTGCAGGGTAGTAACGGTTATTTCCTTAGAATAATCAGATACGCCAAATTTGTTGAAACTGCTTGTCCGATAGGTGTAACTTGTTTTGGGCATAAGGTTTATCTCTGTAAATATAGTATTATTTTTTGGTACCCTTCCTGTTTCATAGAATTTTTCACGGATCTTTTTTTCAATAATAAATCCGTCTTCATCATCAGATTCATCTGTCCATGAAAGGTTTATCTGTGATGGGCTTGTGGCAATCCCCTTTAATCCGGCAGGTGAACTTGGCGGATTTGGCAGACTTGGAGTAACTACCTTTACCTCATAGCTATAAAGAGAATTACCAATATCATTATAGGCACAGATACGATAAATATAGGTTGTTTCCGGACTAATGTTTCTGTCTTCATAATATTTTTTGTTCGCTCCAGCAACAGCTATCTCTTCAAATTGAGTGGTATTCTGTTTTCGTTCAATTCTGAACCCATTTTCATTTGTCGAATTATCCTGCCATGAAAGCCTGATACCATCCTCTACTGTCAAAGCCTTAAGCTCTGAGGGGAAAAACGGTTGTATATCCCTTGTTATCGCCTGTATCTCTGAAGAATATTTGGAATCCCCATTTAAGGAGTAGGCACAAATTCGATAATAATAGATGGTGTTTGGGAATACATCCGTGTCTTCATAGCTTGTTATGCCTGTTCCCATGATGGCAATCTCGTTATAAGGGGTATTGTCCTTTCTTCTTTCCAACCTAAAACCTGCTTCGTTACCACTTCCAGCCCATGAGATGGATATAGCTGCCTGAGAAACATTAGCAATTTTTAGCCCTGATGGCATCTGAGGTAATCCCCTTGATGTTTTAATATTAATTGCATCAGATACCCCTTCTCCGTTTTTATTGCAGGCAGCTACCCGATATGAATAACCGGTATCAGGCAAAAGATTTGTATCAGTATAATGAATACTGCCTGACCCAACTACAGCAATGGTTAAAAACTCTTTTCTGTCCGGATCTTTTCTCTGTATCTTGAATGAAATACTTGTCTTGCTCACAGATGTATCTTTCCATGTAATCTTTACCCGTGTTGGCTCAACAAGTATGGCTGACACATTCTCTGGTTTGGACGGGGGAGCTGATGGAATAGCGATGGTTATAGGCTTGCTATATTCTGTCCTGCCAAAGCTATTAAAGGAAACTATACGGTAAAGATATGTTGTCCCGGGTATTACCCTTGTATCTTCATAGGTCGTTATATTTGGCTCAAGGGTACAAAC
>JBDRAP010000238.1:0-3218 GCA_043823615.1 bacterium | reverse complement strand
GGGAGGCTATCCCAATGGATATGGAAGAAAAATTCATCAATCCTTCGGTTTTTTGTTCAAACAAAGAGTCAAAAGCAATCTTTTGTTTTTGTTCAGGTATATCAAATAACTTAACTGGTTCCAATCTCATTCCTCCTATCTTTATAAGCTATCAGCTCAAAATCTTAAAAATTATCCACAATTTACAGAAAAAAATACTGCAAACAATGGACTGTAAATGTGTTTTACCTTTCCTTATCTATACCAAGTCGCATTCAAATGCTAACTGCGTTGGCTTCGTCGCCCTCCTCCTTCAACATATTATCTAATACTCGAGTTCCAAGTTTTTTCAACCTGTGGAGAAATCGGACACTAACAAGAGGAGAGCATCCGTCAGGTAATTTTGTCATTTACAGAAAGAAGAGTCACATAATGAGTGTAAATCCTTAAGATTACCCTTGTCAACGGTTCTTCCGCCAGAGGTGCTACCTCTCATTTGTAATTATTCCTGTTTCGCTGCAATATTTTCCCTATAGATTTACACCCTTTGTGATTCTTTCCCTTTTTGTTGCAAATATCGTGTCATCTGCATAATCTGTGGATATATTCCATATTTCCGTTTGCATAGCTCGCAAAATTTCGATAAATCACAAGTTTTTCCATACTTCATCTGTGATAATGATACCGACAAGAGATGATGACAATCTCTGTTTCGGAAACATCATATACTAATCGATGTTCAGAATCTATTCTTCTTGACCAATAGCCAGATAAATTTGCTTTCAAAGGTTCAGGCTTACCAAGACCTTTGAAAGGAATTCTCTTTATATCTTCAATAAGAGTATTAATTCTCTTTAAAAGTTTGCGGTCATTCTCTTGAAACCAGAGATAATCTTCCCAAGCCAATTCAGTAAAAACTGATTTCATACTTCAATCAACCTTCGCTCGATAGTTTTTCCTGCCTTGACTTCAATAATAGATTTTCGTAAGTGTTCAGCATTAGCAGAATTAGATAGCAAATAAAAAGTCTCCTGCCATGAGTTGAATTCATCCAGTGACATCAATACTGCTTTCTCATCCTTATCATTGCAAATAATAGTTGGCTCCACATCTGCTATTATTTGTTCTAAAAGACTATCTAATCTTTGTTTGGCTTGACTTACAGTTATAGCATTCATAGAAAAACCACCTTCTGCAATTAGATTAACTCAATTTATGTTTAATGGCAACATCACTTACCAGCAAGGAGAGAATAACCACTAACTCTGCAAGCAAAACAAAACTCCGATAAATCACAAGCCATTGCAAGCATGTTCCATTCCTGCTATTAGATGCGGTACCATGTTAGGCTTAATTGCTATCTTACGCTCTCGTAAGTCTAACATGATATTAACTCTGCACACTGACAACTGATTACTGTCAGCTATCCCAAATCTGCCAAATCCCGCATCTCTCTATCCCGCAACATTCTATTCGTATCCTGCGCTCGTCTTTCTTCTATCATGCTGGTTATTTCTATCTCTTTATTATTATCATCCAATATCTTTACATCCAGACCCAATCCCTGCAACTCATGAACAAGCACATTGAATGATTCAGGAACTCCAGGGTTAGCAGCATTTTCACCCTTAACAATCGCCTCATAAACCTTTGCTCTGCCGATAATATCGTCTGATTTAATCGTAAGAAACTCTTGCAAGACATGGGCTGCACCATAAGCCTCAAGTGCCCATACCTCCATCTCACCCAACCGTTGTCCACCAAATTGAGCCTTTCCTCCAAGTGGCTGTTGGGTGACCAATGAATATGGACCAATAGAACGGGCATGGATCTTATCCTCTACCAAGTGAGCTAATTTAAGGATATAGATATATCCAACCGTTACTTTTTGTTCAAATCTTTCCCCTGTTTTTCCATCATAAAGGGCTATTTTCCCATCTGCAGGAAGTCCAGCATCAATCAATGACTGTTCAATTTCAGCCTCAGTAGCCCCATCAAAAACAGGACAGGCAAATTTTACTCCCAACTTTCTGGCTGCCCATCCAAGATGTGTTTCTAATATCTGTCCAATATTCATTCTGGACGGCACAGAAAGAGAATTCAAGATCATATCAACAGGCGTACCATCCTCCATATGCGGCATGTCTGCCTCTGGAACAATCTTTGCTATGACCCCCTTGTTTCCATGCCTTCCTGCTATCTTATCACCAACAGTAATCTTCCGTTTGTTTGCCACATAAACCTTTACCAATTCCTCTACACCAGCCGGCAAATCATCGCCACCCTTTGCTGAGAAATATTTAACATCAATAACAATTCCTTCATTTCCATAAGGCATACGAAGTGATGTATCACGAACCTCTCTGATTTTCTCGCCAAAGATAGAATGAAGCAGCTTATACTCAGGCGTAAGCTCTGTTTCTCCCTTTGGTGTAATCTTTCCTACCAGAATATCCCCGGATTTAACAAAAGCACCAATCCTGATAATACCATTCCCATCAAGGTCCCGCATCGCTTCATCCCCAAGGTTGGGAATATCACGGGTAATCACCTCAGCCCCAAGCTGAGTATCCCTTGCCTCAACCTCAAACTTTTCAATATGGATAGAGGTAAAGACATCATCCCTGATAAGCCTTTCAGAAATAATGATGGCATCCTCAAAATTATAACCATTCCATGGCATAAATGCTACAAGGACATCCTTACCCAAGGCAAGCTCTCCAGCTTGCGTACCGGTTCCCTCGCTAAGAGGTTGTCCCTTTTTAACCCTATCTCCCTTCTTGACAATGGGTCTTTGATGAAGGCATGTAGCTTGATTGGATCGTTTGAACTTTATCAGATTATATTGATACTCCTGACCATCATTGCCGCTAAGGACAATCTTTGTGGCTGTTGCCCTGCTAATTATTCCACTAACATCAGCAAAGGCAACTATTCCTGAATCCCTGGCTACATAATACTCCATTCCAGTCCCTACTGATGGTGACTGGGTATAAAGGAGCGGAACAGCCTGCCGCTGCATATTTGAACCCATTAATGCCCTGTTAGCATCATCATGCTCAAGGAATGGAATCATTGCGGTTGAAACACTGATTATTTGTTTTAATGATGTTCCTGCATAATTAACCTGAGAAGGCAGCACCAATGGGAAATCGTCCTTGAATCGAGCAGGTACTACCTCACCTATCAGCTTTCCATTCTCATCTGTAGCAATGTCTGCCTGAACAATGATACATTTT
>JBDRAP010000237.1:0-4034 GCA_043823615.1 bacterium | reverse complement strand
CCTACGGCATTTATATTTGGATAATATTTATTTCTACCGATATGTTGTCCCTACAGGACATTTAAGAAAATCGATAGCTAATTTGCATTTTATCGCTGTATTCCTGTAGCTTAATACCACAACCGCACAGGTCGAATTTGTTTACATATGATCCAAACGGCTATCCCACATGTACTGATGAGTAATCGGTTACTATTTTGCGGTTCTAATGTCAATTATTTTATTGGATTCCATATAATTATATTTTACCACAATCCTCTTTTTTGTTTCCTGCATCCATTTCTCGTAGGCTATCTTCAGATTATCGCCGATAAACCTTTCCTCTAAAGGCTTTAATATTTGTATCTGAAGCCCATCTCCAGCCACAATAAAGCCCTGTCCCATTAGCTGGCCATACAAGTCCCTTTTTATCCCATCTATATCCGGTGATTCTTCTCTTGTTTCTGTTTTTTTGTCCACAAACTGGATAATGTGATACCCAAACTGGGTTTTTACCACTACTGACAGGGGATTTTCCTTTGTCAGGTTAAAGGCTGCCTCATCAAATTCCTTAACCATCTGTCCTCTTTCAAAAAAGCCAAGGTCGCCACCCTTTGCACGACTCGGACATGTAGAATGCTTGCCAGCCAGATCAACAAAACTTGCCCCTTCTTTTACCTGTTTGAGCAAAGCATTTGCCTCTTCCTCTGTTTTTACCAGAATATGTCTTACATCTATCTTTTCTATCTCTATCTTTTTCTTTTCTGCCGGGGCACGGTCAATAAACTGTATCAGATGATACCCAAACTGAGTTTTTACCACCCCTGACAATGGATTTTCCTTTGTCAGGCTATAGGCTGTATCCTCAAATTCCCTGACCATCTGCCCATGCCCAAAGAATCCAAGGTCACCACCCCTCTCACGACTACATGTAGAATGTTTACTTGCTACTTCTGCAAAGTCTGCCCCTTCCTTTATTTGTTTAAGCAGGCTCGCAGCCTCTTCCTCTGTAGCTACTAATATATGTCTGGCATGAACCTTGACAGCATAATCCTCACAAAACCTTTCAAACATCTGCTGGGTAATTCCCACCCTTGGCATAACGCATTTAGCAATCAACTGTACCTTTTGGAAGGCAATTTGTCCCTTTTCTTTTATATCATCAAGGGTTAGTCCTTCCTTTGACAGTGCATTTCCAAAACCCGCTACATCAGTAAACCTTTTCTCAACAATATCAACTACCTGGTCTATCTGCCTTGGATCAACAATAATTCCCTGTGACCTTGCCTCCTGTCGAATAATCTCATCTTCAATCAGCCCTTCTAATGCCATTCTCGTCTCTGTAGCCTGAAGATTTATGGCTGATGTCCCCATTGCCTTCTCCACTTGAGCCATGGTAATCGTACTGCTTCCAACCACTGCCATGGTTGTTGATCCGGCATGGGCAACCCCACAGATTAATACAGCTGCTCCTGCAACTGTTGCTGCAAATAATTTTTGCATACTGATCCTCCTTGATATAATATTATACAAACCAACAATGTGGCAATGTATTTCATTTAGAAATATCGTAATAGTTCACCGCAGAGACGCAGAGACACAGAGAATGGAAATTAATCAGATTACAGAAAAGATAATTTGTGCAGCCATTTAAATACATAAGACACTTGTCTCAGTCCTTCGTAGGGCCAATAGACTTTAAGTTTTTCTCTGTGTCTCTGCGCCTCTGCGGTTAGCTGAACTGTTACGAAATATCAATGCAATGTTGATGTTTTTCCTATTTGTACTATATTCCCCCCTTTTCTAATCATGCGAGAACATCCATTTTAATCTCTTGATTGCCTGAGGATAGGCAATGACTACCCCCATTTCCCGATTATCATTCAGTGATTGAGTGTCTAAGCCTTGTGAACCAACAAAGGCTATTTTTTCATCAACAATCATAATAGTGCCACGGGGACAGGGTGTTCGTTGTAATTTAATAAGAATCCCTTGTTTGGAAAAGTACTTTTGAGTTTTAAGATTAATATCATTTGTCAAAGATGCTACATTTGCCGAGGGTGTTTCCTCAGCCAGTATAATCTTTATATTTACCCCTCGTTTTTTTGCTTCAATAAGGGAATCCATTATTTCTTCATCCTGCAGAAGATGTGCTTGTATCCATATCTTTTTCTTTGCGTTAGAGATAAGATCAAGCAGCCTTTGCCTTGAGTTATCAGGGCTGATAAGCATACTTTGACAAACAGGGACATATCCTTTTTTTTGCCAATCTGCAACAAAAACAGCCTCTGCTTCACTGACAATCCTTGGGTCACCAATAAATATACCGTATCCACGATACTGCGAAAAATTTGATTCAGTCAGGCCCAGGGTGATCAATACTATCTTTCGATGATCAATAATAATATAGTTGGCATGAGTACTGGTAAATTGTGGATTACTCCAACTAAAGGCTATCCCTGCCCCAATCAGTTTTTTAGCTGATTCAGCATTAACCGTACTGCTTTCGTATGGGTTTCCTTCCAACATGACGCGAACATCCACTCCACATTGCTTTGCCGTACACAAACTGCTGATAATCTTTTTATCTGATAATTGATAGCTGCATACCCAGACAGATTCTGCAGCATTTTGAATTAAGTCTAAGATTTGTTTTTGTCCATCGTTAGGCAAGACAATTACATCTGCAGGGTAAATGGAAGCACCTCTGGCAGGAGATGAAACAGTCTCTGCATGGCAAATACAAGGCATTAGTATCATTAGAGATAAGATTAATAACCTGATAATCACTCTCTGTGTCTCCCGGCAGGGACAACCCTTGTGGTTGTGTAGAATAATATGGCAGACGGCATAAAACCTGCTCCTGCAACAAGACTACATATCCAGAAGGTGTCCTAATTTTTTTTGTTTGGTTTGAAGATAGAACAGGTTGTCTTTTGTTGGCAGTATGTCAATATGTACCCGTTCTACAACAGAAAGTCCATATCCTTCTAATCCAATAATCTTTCGAGGGTTATTGGTTATAAGCCGTATTGTTGTAAGACCAAGGTCGGATAAAATCTGTGCCCCAATTCCATAATCCCTGAGGTCAGGCTTGAATCCAAGTTTTTGATTGGCTTCAACCGTATCAAAACCCTCATCCTGAATAGCGTAAGCCCTGAGTTTATTGATTAAACCAATACCACTGCCTTCCTGAAGCAGATACAGTAATACCCCACAACCCTCTTTTTCTATCATGCTCATTGCTTGAGCAAATTGTTGTCCGCAATCACATCTCTGAGATTTGAAGAGATCACCGGTGAGACATTGGGAATGTACCCGCACAAGAACATTTTGTTTATTTTCAACACATCCTTTTACCAGAGCAATGTGATGCTGACTATCAACCGATGATTCATAGCCTATGATAGCAAACTCACCAAATTCTGTAGGCAATCTTGTTTCTGTCACCCTTTTTACCAGCTTTTCTGTTTTTCGGCGATAAGCAATAAGGTCAGCAATGGTTATCATCTTCAGATTATGTTCTTTTGCTACCTCAATTAGTTTTGGAAGGCGAGCCATACTGCCATCTTCATCCATGATCTCACATATTACCCCGGATGGATAAAGTCCGGCAAGTTTTGCCAGATCCACTGCTGCCTCTGTATGCCCTGTCCGTTTTAATACACCGCCATCCTGTGCCCTTAATGGGAAAATATGCCCTGGTCTGGCAAGGTCGCTGGCTTGTGTCTTTGGGTTAAGAACAGTTTTAATGGTTGCTGCCCGATCATGGGCAGATATTCCTGTAGTTGTAACAAATTTGGCATCTATAGAAACCGTGAATGCTGTTTCTAATATGTCAGAGGATTCACTAACCATAGGGTTTAATCCCAATTCGTCTAATCGTGCCCCAATAATGGGTAAACAGATAAGACCCCTGCCATACCTTGCCATAAAGTTGATTGCTTCTGGTGTGACCATTTCAGATGCCATAACCAGATCGCCCTCATTTTCCCGATCCTCATCATCAACAACAACCAGCATTTTGCCTGATTTTATCTCCTCAATTGCCTCTG
>JBDRAP010000236.1:0-4836 GCA_043823615.1 bacterium | reverse complement strand
TCGACGAGAGATCTCAAGAACTGAGTGAAGATAATAAAAGTTATGGTGTGAAGACAACAGATAGATTTCTCCCTGAGGGTCGAAATGACAGAGAGTAGGTGTCTGTTTTCTGCACAGGTTAAAAAACTTGAACATCGAGTAATAGCGGATTCTCAACCCACTTACCCACCACCTATTGATATTTACCGTAGGATTATCACTCATCATGCTACCAAAAAAAAAGTGTATCTTCAGGTATTTTTGCCTTCAGATACACTATTTTTCTTAATTTCAATTCGATGCAAGTTATCTTAATAATATCCTGAAGTCAACAATCTAACAAATTTATCAAAAACTCAGGGATAAACACAACACTCTCTGACACTTGTTTTGTATGCAAGACACAGAAAGTATCCCTCAATCATTAAATCAACTTCACTCAAGAACCTGTTTTCATCAATAATTAAGACATTGCAACCATTTTTTCAAGCATTGTCCATATTAACTTCGCCAAGGACATATTTTTTTAGGTACAATCAATGTTAAAATTTCTCCCAATTGAAAAGATTCATCTACTGAATTAAGTGGAGTTGCGATAATTCTTGCCGTTATCTCCATTAGTTCCTCCCCATACAATTGATTTTGTTTACCTTCTTCTTGTTGTTCCTGAATCCTTTTTTCTATTCTTGTGCGATTAATGGCAACGATTTTTGCTGTTTTATCTATTACGATGCTTCCTCCTGAATCCAACATCTGTCCCTTATTTCTTAGAGACTTTCTCAAAATTACCCCCCCCTTATGCAGCAATTCTTAAGTAAAAGCTAACGACTCACCAAGAATTACCAATCCCCTACATAATAAAGAAGGATGTCCCTATAACACCCTTTGTATAAAGACACCCTTCTTTTTTTTGACGAAACAAGAAGTAGTTCTTTAAGATTCGAAGCTACCTACATGCCCGTCTGCACAGAAAAGACTTATTTCTATATATGCAAAAATCATGCCAAATCATGGACAAATCAAGATATTTTATCAATATTTTTTAACTTACAGTCTTGCAACATGTTAGGTAAACATATTTTTATTGCTTAAAAAATTGCTCATATTAAAGTTGTACCTGTAGGTACGATTGAGGTATTTTATGGGTACACTTGAGTGTGCTCAGATACTTATCAATGGGCAGATAATCCATCAGGAATAGGCTTGTGAATATGTACTGGTTTTATGATCTTTTTGACTATATTCATGGTATTGGTTACACGCAATTTTTCAAAGATAACATCAAACTGTTCCTCAAGTTTATTTCCAATACCTGTTTTTACCGCTGCATGCAAATCCCACATCTTTTGTTTGAATGGTCCAAACCCCTTTTTTCTTATCTTATAAATAAACTGTTCATCGCTTTGTCCTTCTTTTCTTTCCTCACCAAAATTTTCTTTAAGATATTCATAAATCTCATCCTTTAATTCGGCTGGCAACATTTCATAAAGAATATTTTGAAACTGGGTTGCCAGATGTATTTCAGCAGTATTGGTATCTGGAAATTTATGCAAGGTATCAATCGGTAGGGTCGATGCCCCATGTTGAACTATTCCTGCCAGTCCAAACTTCTCTATTGCTATGTGAGAGAGTCGACTTAAGGTATCAAAATCCAGCCTTACTTGTGCAAGCGTACCATCTGAGAGTGGAATGCCGCCATGAACCGTTCCTGTCTGGATGCTTATCTTGCTTATTCCATGAAGTCCGCTCTCCAATTCTTTTTGCAATCCATTCATGTATTCTTGCAACTCATCCTCGGTGCTGTTTTTTCCACCAATCTCTCCTATCTCTCCACCTACAGATATGGTTATTCCTATGGGTTCTATTCCTCGGATATAAGAAAGAATTTCTGTTGTTAATCTGATATTGCTTTCTTGTTGCTCCTGAACTGTAGGTTTATCAATATCAACCATTGTAGAGGTGTCAATATCGATATTGTAAAATCCAGCATCAACAGAATCCTTAATCAACCGTTTAAGGGATAACAATTCTTTTCCTGAGTCTTTTTCATACTTATCCCGACTGATTTGAAAGTGATCCCCTTGCAGAAAGATGTGTCCCTGATACCCCTCTCGAATAGCAGCAGCAATAACTACTGCAACATATTCAGATGGAGATTGCTGGGTATAGTCTATTTCTGATGAGGCAATCTCAAAGATAAATGCACCCACACGATTTCGTTTTGCTGAGCGGATTAATGCCCTGGCAACATCATAGGTCAAACCACGAATATTGATCGCCGGTATGGTCTTGTGCGGCATTTCTCCCCTACCCTTTGCCACATATAGCTCTTGAATAGACGCAGCATATACCCCAAGCTCAAGCCCTGATTCCCAGAGAATCCATTTACATGCATTTTTAACCTCAAGGTCATCATTAAAGACTGCACTATATACCAAGGCGTCGACAAGTCTTTCCTGAAAGGTTATCCCCTCCAACATATCGACCCCATCATGCTTAATCCTTACCCGACCAGCCAATGCGTTTTTTAATTCATGGATACTTTGATACATAATAATTACCTCGCACAGATAATCAGCTTTTATAGAAAAATAACTCAAGGATACAGAATCCAAGAGTTAGGGATCTGTATTCTTGCTGCTGAATACCTACCTATATTGTAACCATAATATATCCTATTTGTCAAGATAATTTTTTGTAAATTTTGTAATAGGTTAGCAAAATGCTTGCTTTTTAATGCAAGATATGATATTATGTAACAAAGGCGAAAATCCGATGTCTCTACATCCCAATAACAGGAGAAACGCAATGCACAAGCCACAAAATACAATTGAAGATATAAAAAAACATCCCCTGACAAATGCTTACATAAAAGGGGCAGACGAAAACCTTGATGTTCTTGGTTATACAGAACATGGGATACGACATGCTACCATTGTCTCGCAAAATGCCAGCAAGATTATGACTAAATTGTGGCATGAGTCAAGGCTTGTGGAGCTGACAGAGATAGCGGGCTATCTGCATGATATTGGAAATGTAGTTAATCGAAAGGGGCATAGTGTTTCAGGTGCCTTGCTGGCTGTAGAAATTCTCAAGAGTTTGGGGTTTATCGAGGATGAGATCTCTGCTATTATTCGGGCAATAGGAAACCATGATGAGGAAGAGGGAGGAGGACCTGTAAGTAATATTGCTGCAGCAGTTATTCTGGCAGATAAGGCTGATATTCATAGAAGCCGGGTTAGAAATCCCAACATGATTACCTTTGACATCCATGACCGTGTCAATTATGCAGCCACCTATTCCTCTGTTGAAATAGATGCTGATTCAAGAATAATCTCCCTGAAGCTAACCATTGATACCCATGTCTCACAAATAATGGAGTATTTTGAGATATTTTTGTCAAGAATGATGATCTGCCGCAAGGCAGCTGTCTTTCTGAATTGCAAGTTTGAAATTATGGCAAATGATATCAAGCTATTATAATTGCCGCCTGTTCTGCCACACAACACATAAGCATTCAGCTGTCAGGGTCAGATGTCAACTCAAAACCCCTGTCAGAATTGTTCACGCAGTGTGATGGGTTGACAATTTGTCCTAAAAAAAATGTTGACAAATACATAAAGATTCCTTATAATATAATCAGTTACCAACAAAAATTTAAGAAAAGGAGAAGGATATGACAAGTAATAAGCAGGTATCGACATGGATTGAGGAAATGGCACAGTTGTGCAAGCCAGACAGCATCTATTGGTGTGATGGCTCTATTGAGGAAAAGGAACGACTCCAGCAAGAGTCAGTTAACAAGGGTGAGCTACTTGAATTGGATCAGGAAAAATTGCCTGGTTGTTTTTACCATCGAACTGCCCTTAATGATGTTGCCCGAACCGAGCATCTGACCTTTATTTGCACACCGGATAAAGAAACGGCAGGACCAAATAATAATTGGATGTCTCCTGAAGAAGCATATAAAAAAGCAGGGGAGCTATTTGATGGGTCGATGAAGGGTAGAACCATGTACGTGATGCCGTTTACCATGGGACCGGTTGGCTCCCCATTCAGCAAGGTTGGGGTACAATTGACAGATAGTATCTATGTTGTCCTGAATATGCGAATTATGACCCGTATGGGACAGGCGGTTACTAATGAATTGGATAAGGAAATAGATTTTACCAAATGTCTTCATTGCACGGCAGATTTAGATATTAACCGCAGGTTTATCCTGCATTTTCCACAGGATAACACCATCTGGAGTGTTGGCTCAGGATATGGTGGAAATGCCCTTCTGGGCAAAAAGTGTTTATCCCTCAGGATTGCCAGTTACATTGCCCGTAATGAGGGATGGCTGGCAGAGCACATGCTTATTATGGGTGTAGAGCATCCTAATGGGTTTGTGGATTATATCGCCGCTGCATTTCCAAGTGCCTGCGGTAAGACTAATCTGGCCATGCTTATTCCGCCAGAGGGATTAAAGCGAAAAGGGTATCGCATCTGGACAATAGGAGACGATATTGCTTGGATGCGGGTTGACAGTGATGGGGCATTGTGGGCAGTCAACCCTGAGGCTGGATGCTTTGGTGTGTCACCTGGAACCAATTCTAAAACCAATCCCAATGCAGTAGCTATGGTTCAAAGAGATACCATCTTTACCAATGTTGTTCTTAAATCTGACAAAACAATCTGGTGGGAGGGAGGGGATGGACAGGTACCGCATGAGGGTATTGATTGGCAGGGAAAACCATGGAAACCGGGGATGACTGATGTCAATGGGAATTATATCAATGGTGCTCACCCTAACAGCCGATTTACTGCTCCAATTGCAAACTGTCCGTCTGTCTCTCACCGCATAGAGCATCATCA
>JBDRAP010000235.1:0-2093 GCA_043823615.1 bacterium | reverse complement strand
GACAGGAAAGATGTCCATCAGGAAGTATCCTGCCTTTATATACAATCGTTTCCATTTACATTCACCTCTTTTTCTTGATTTCTTATACCCTTTGTCGGAATTCTCTTATGCTGGCATAATGTTTCAAGGTAATTGCTCAATAACCTGTGGATTTCATAAACCACAAAGATTGCCATTGTGAGCTTATTCTCACAATTACAACGAGTTAGATTGCCTCATCACTTTCAACCTCATTGAATTACCACAGGATATTAAGCAGTTACCACTATAGCTAACTTAAATTGAAGAAAATTACGATTCCGTTTGAAGCAGGACATGACGCCTGTTTATTATCTTTCGCCCGAGCGACATCTTATGCTCTCTTGCAAGCCTAACAATAATCATAAGTAAACCGATACATTCCGTAGGAACGATATCTTGGCAGAGCTAATCATAAATTTTCGCAACTTCATGTCTTTGTGGTGTTCTTATCCTTCCAGCAACGCCATCTGCTTTCTGCACATCTCATCCTGTTCCCAATCATCCGCAGAATGATCATATCCTGTCAAATGCAACACCCCATGTATAAGCAATATCTCCAGCTCTCTTTCAATGGGGTGATGATATTCCTTTGCCTGTCTTGCGGCTGTCTCCACAGAGATAATAATCTCTCCAAGAGAAACAATGCCCAATGCCTTATTCACATCTCCATTATCCACATCTGTACCCTCTTCCTCCATAAAGCTAAAAGACAGAACATCTGTGGGACCATCTATGCCCCGATACCTTTTGTTTAGCTCATGAATAAAGGCATCATCACAAAAGACAATACTTACCTCATCGGCTTTTATTCCTTCAGACTTTAACACCCTTTGGACAATATCCCTGATTGGTTTCCTTTTTATAGGGACTATTTTTTGGTTATTTGAAATCCATATATTCATGCAACTTAACTCCTACCGATATTATATTCCTACAAAACAATTCCTCTCGTCTTCCTTCTTCCTCCGCGTCCTCCGCGTCTCCGCGTGAGTCATCTCTATGCTCTTTCCTGCCTCTTCCCTTCCGTCTCCTCATCTGCTTCCGGATACTCAATCCTTGAATGATACATGGTTGTAAGGAGTCTGGTCAAGACATTCCCTATTCTGGTCAACTCTTTAAGGGTGAGGTCGCATTCATCAAACTCTCCATCTGTAAAATAATTATCGATAATCTTTTTTACCATTTCTTCGATTCTTACAGCCGTTGGTTTAGGGAGGCTTCTTGAGGCTGCTTCCACAGAATCAGACAGCATAACAATGGCTGCCTCTTTATGTTGTGGTTTTGGACCGGGATATTTGAATTCACTCTTGCTTACATCCTCCTGCCTTTGTTTTTGTGCCTGATAAAAGTATGTTAACAGGGTTGTTCCATGATGCTGCTGAATAATATCCATTATCTTTGATGGCAAGTGGTATTCTCTGGCTATCTCCATACCATCCTTTATGTGTGATTTTATAACAGAAGCACTCAAGGTAGGATTTATATCCTCATGCTTATTTTCACCTATCTGGTTTTCTACAAAGTATGTGGGACGAATTATTTTGCCAATATCATGGTAATATCCTCCAACACGGCAAAGAATAGCATTGGCTTTCACCTCTGTAGCTGCTGCTTCAGCCAGATTTCCAACTAATAGGCAATGATGATATGTTCCCGGTGCCTCAAGCAAGAGCTTTTTCATAAGAGGGGTATTTACATCTGAAAGCTCAAACAATTGAAAGTTAGTTGTAATATTGAACAATTTTTCTAAGTATAAAAGTCCCACAATAGCCAGCATTGTAGATATGCCTGCATTAGCTACACAACCCCAGAAAAGGTCATGCCCAAGATTTATAACATCCTGTTTTATAATGGCATAGCCAACAATAATAATGGCATTGGCTATGGCAATAATTACCCCCAACCGCAGGATATCCCTGAGCATCCTTGATGATGAGGAAATGGTATATATGGCACTCAATCCTCCTGCCAGGAAGAAAAGAACAATTCAAGCCTGTCGCCAATCAAAAATCCCATTAAAATACTCAGAAACAGAGTAATGAATACAGCAAACTCTTCGTTAAACAAGATGG